>JANYKF010000047.1 GCA_025361665.1 Clostridiaceae bacterium | reverse complement strand
ATCCACCAACAGGAACCACAGCCGCGATGAATTTCAGTCATATTTTCTGATGGTGGAAGCGGGAGGCAACGTGGTAGAATAGCAGTAGCCGGTATTCTGCGGAAGCCGGACGGAACCCGACTCCTCCCAGACCATCCCGATCAAGACCATCCCGATCAAGGCCATCCCGATCAAGACCATCCCGATCAAGGCCATCCCGATCCAGACCATCCCGATCAAGACCATCCCGATCAAGACCATCCCGATCCAGACCATCCCGGTCAAGGCCATCCCGATCCAGACCATCCCGATCCAGACCATCCCGATCCAGACCAGGGGGCGGGCCAGGCACCCCGGCAACGACTCATATCCCGCAACGGGAATGAGAACGGAGGATTTATGATCACCAGCATCCAGACCCAATCAAATCCAGATGTTTCAAAAGAAAAGGGTCCCGGAAACTTCGGGAAAAAGCGCGAGGAAAACCGAAAAAGCCTGAATGTCCGGCGCATCGCCGTTATCGGCGTCCTGTCGGCGTTGACCCTTGCCTTGTCGCTCCTCCCGCAAATCGGGTACATCACAATCCCAGGACTCGGCATCCAGATTACCATCGTCCATATTCCCGTCATCATCGCAGGCATTATCGAAGGACCGGTCGTCGGTGCGTTTGTCGGACTGATTTTCGGGTTGTCAAGCCTGTACACGGCATTGACGTCTCCCCTGCCCATCGCCTTCGCGTTTCTGAATCCCCTGGTATCCATTCTTCCGCGCATCTTCATTGGTGTCGTCTCATGGTACGCATACAGAGGCCTGACACTGCTGACTCGCGACAAGTACCGCAGCATTTCCATCGGATTGGCGGCGGCTGCAGGAACTGTCACCAACACCATCGGCGTGCTGGGCATGATATATCTGCTGTATGCGAAACGGTTCCTCGAGGCCATCGGTCTTCAGAGCATTTCTCCCGCGCTTGCCATTCTCGGTCTTGCCATGCCGAACTTCCCGCTTGAGCTTGCGGCGGCCATCCTCCTCTCCATCCCGGTGTCGCTCGCGGTCAAGCGGATGAGAAGGGAATAAATGTAAATGAGCAGACTCATTGGAATCGACATCGGGGGCAGCACGACCAAAATCGTCGGTTATGAAAAGGGCGGCATGTTCAGTCCCATGCTGGTCCGCGCCACGGATCCGCTGGCTTCCGTCTACGGCGCGTTCGGCAAGTTCCTCAGCGTCAATTCCCTTCGGATCGGGGATGTGGACCGCGTCATGATCACCGGGGTCGGGAGTTCTTTTGTCACCAACAGGCTGTTTGGCCTTCCAACAGGAAAAGTGGATGAGTTCCGTGCCATCGGCATGGGCGGATTGAGGCTGAGCGGGCTGGAAAAGGCCATTATCGTGAGTATGGGGACCGGCACTGCCTTTGTGAAAATGGAAAATGGCACGGCAGTCCACCTGGGTGGAACGGGAGTGGGAGGGGGAACCCTTCTCGGTCTTTCCAACCGGATGCTCAATGTGCGGAATTTCGACGACCTGGTGGAAATGGCCAGCGGGGGCGATTTGGCGAATGTGGACCTGACCATCGGCGACATCACCAGCGAGCATCTGGTCGGTCTTCCGCCGGAGACGACGGCGTCGAATTTCGGAAATATCAGCGACCTCGCGAACCGGCCCGACATCGCTCTGGGCATCATCAACCTCGTATTCCAGACGATCGGCATGATCGCCGTCTTTGCGGCCCGCGCCGACAATATCCGGGATGTCGTGCTGACAGGCAACCTCACGAATGTGCCGCAAGGCATGGACGTTTTCAATTCGCTCTCCACCCTGGTCAAGGTCGCCTTCCATCAGCCCCGGCATGCGGAATACGCGACTGCGGCGGGCGCGGCCCTTGTGTTCGACCAGGGGGGACAGTTCATGGAAATCGGAGAAGGGCGAAACAAGGATGAATAGATCGGCGACGACCATTCAAGCAGTTGTTCATGAAATGGTGAGGGTGCGATCGGGGGCGATGACATGCTGAGACCGGAACCGGGCTTCTATGAAGCCGTCCATAGGAGGGTGTCCAGAAGGAACTACCTGCTGAAACCCGCACCGGGTCATGATCTCGATGAACTGGAACAACTTGCGGCCCGCTTTGGGGAGGCGGAGCCGGAAATCCGCTTTGTGATCGGACGTGAAGGTGCGGACCGTATTTTTCAGGGAAGAGCCGGGTACGGAATGATCGAGGGTGCGATTTCATTCATGGCCTTCATCGCTAAAACAGATCATGCCGACACGCTTCTGCGCATTGGCTATTATGGGGAATGGCTTGTCCTGACCGCCATGAAACTTGGACTTTCCACTTGCTGGGTGGCCGGCACGTTCAAGCGCGCGGCTTCCGAAGCGCTGCTCTCCCTTGCGCCCGGGGAGGAACTTGTCTGTGTAAGCCCGCTCGGGGAGGCAGTGCCGGAAAAGACTCTCAAGGAATTTGCGATTACGACGCTGATGGGAAGCAGGAAACGGAAAAAGCTGGGTGAAATTCTTCCGGAAACCGATCCGGAGACGCTGCCCGCATGGCAGAAAACGGCTTTGGAATGTGCAGGAATGGCTCCTTCCGGCATCAATCTGCAGCCATGGCGATTCAGTGTGAACGGGGATCGGATGCGAATCCGCATCGCAGAGGGAAAGTCACGCGGAACAGCCGTTGTGGACTGCGGCATCGCCATGCTGCACTTCCTGGTGGGCGCCAGGCATGATGGGGTTTCGGGTATCTGGACGGTTGCCCCCGAGCCTTATCTGGCGGAATTTGTTCCGGACAGGTCCGCATCGTTTTCCACGTCATCCGCAAGCCAAATGAAGGGAGGTCCCGATGTTCAGTGAATTCCACGTCATCCGCAAGCTAAAGGAAGGGAGGTCCCGATGTTCAGTGAATTGGCAGCCGGGAATCTTGGACGAATCAGCCGAAATCCATATCCCGGAAGGGGTATCATCATCGGGATGACCCGCGACAGAACCAGGATGATGCTGGTTTACTGGCTCATGGGCCGCAGTGAAAACAGCCGGAACCGGATTTTCGTCGAGGAGCCGGATGGCATCCGCACCCAGGCATTTGACCCTTCCAAACTGACGGATCCTTCCCTGATCATTTATTGGCCGACGCGGCAGGTCGGAACCCTCCACCTGGTTACGAACGGCGATCAGACGGATACCCTTGCCTGCCTCATGCAGGAAGGCAGTTCTTTTGACGATGCCCTGATGACCCGCAGATTCGAACCGGATTCACCCAACTGGACCCCCCGCATCAGCGGGATGGCCGATGTGGCGGATCCGCTGGGTTCCTACCGGTTGTCCATCCTCAAAACGCAGGATGGCAATCCGGAAGGCTGCGTCAGCTGTTTTACCGGTACGACAAGGCCATCCGGGGATTCGGCCATTGCATCCACACCTATCAGGGCGACGGGAACCCGTTGCCGACTTTTTTGGGAGATCCTTATCTGGTACCGGTTCCCGACACAGTTGATGATGGGAAAGACCCCGCCGCTGTATCTCTTGGGCGCAAGGGTGGGTTAAAGGGCGGGGTGGCGCGGGCAAACAAGCTGTCGAGCGAGGAGCGTAGCGC
>JANYKF010000524.1 GCA_025361665.1 Clostridiaceae bacterium | reverse complement strand
CCTCTACCCTGCTGTTCGCGATTTTAGCCAGTTTTGATCGTATTGATTCGCTACATTCTATTGAAGCTGCTTTCCTTGGCATAGAATCACCTCCATACCAAGTATACAATAGTTCAAGGACTTTCGCAATTAGACACTAGTGCTGCCTGAATCCCGGAGATCGGGGATGAACGAATCGGAAAATGTAAACACACCAGGATCGCAACCAAGGGGCTGCCTCAAAAAAAGTTTGAGATAACCTCTTTTTCATGACAAAAGAAAAGGGGCTGTCTCAAAATCATCTTCATGATCGTTGAGACAGCCCCTTGCCAACCGGCTCCTACGGTAGCATTGGCAGGGTGAAAACGAGGTTGTGGGAAGCCGTGGTCCCATCGGAACCAATCACATTGGCCCCGTCGATTGTGATGGTATCCCCCCCGGTGATGTTCAGTAAACCGTTGCCATTTGTCAAGGTTATCAAAAACTGGGTGGAATAATCCGGTGTCTGGGCTGTGATGACCGAACTGCCCCAATCCCCTGCTCCCAGCACGAGTGTCGGCGGTGTGGATGTGGTCATGTAGGACACGGCAACCGGCAGGTTGAACATGAGGGTGATCTCATCTCCGGCGTCGTAGAGATGGTTACCGTTCACATCGTTCACCGTGACGGGTATTGCGCCCACTTCTGGTCTTAACAGGGGAAGCGCGTCGACCGTGTTTGAGATTCCCTGGTTTGAGCCTCCTGCCACAACAAGCCTGAAGGTGTACAGAGTCCCGTTTGTCAGACCGGTTGCGGTTGTCGTGCCAGCTGTCAGCATGGCAGCATCGGAGGTCGCATACGTTGCCTTTGCAAAGGATATGTCCGGTGCACTGAAGTCTTTCACCTGCAGTTCAACAGCGGTCGCGTTGATGGCGGGTGTCCAGTCCAATGTGACTTCGCCATTTCCGGATGTGGCTGCCAAATCCGCTATTGCAGTGAACGGGGGGAGATCGTTGCTGGTAATGGTCAAGGTAGCCACCGTATTGGGTCCCATTGTTGCCGTTGTCGCGTTGCTCAATGTCACGATGACAGTTTCATCCGGTTCAACAAGAAGATCGTCGATGAGTGTGACCGCAATGGTCTTGCTGCCCGACTCACCGTCGGCGAAGGAAACGGTTTTATTGGGCAATGTATAGTCGACTCCTCCACCGATGGCGGTTCCACTGGTGACGGCATAATCAACTGTTGCTATTCCGACACTTCCGCCCGTTCTTGTCACCGTCAGGTTTGCAGTTCCGGCGGTTTCGGACGCGGTGACCGCAATCGGGTCGAATTGAAGGGAACCCACGGCATCTTCACTCGTGATGGTCAGCGTCATGGATGAATTGGCTCCCAAAGAGGCCGTTTGCACATTGCTCAGTGTGATGACGACGGTTTCATCCGGTTCAATCAGCGTATCATTGATCAAGACGACTGCAATGGTTTTGCTTGCCGCATCGCCATCCGCAAAGTTCACCGTTCCGCTGTTCAATATGTAGTCGATACCGCCTCCCGATGCGGTTCCGCCTGTGACCGCGTAATCAACCGAGGCCGCCCCGTCGCTTCCGCCCATCCTGACAACGGTCAGGAAAATGGTTCCGGCAGCTTCCGCCGCAGTGACAGCTGTTGAGTTGAATTGGATGGTTCCCGGGGATGGGACCGGGGTGGGGGGAGGCGTTGGAGGTGCAGTTGGAGGCGTACCACCGCCACCGGAAGGAACTCCGCCACCGCCACCGGCAGGAGGCGGTGCAGCCGGTGTTTCCGTTGCCGGTGCGGCCGTGGGCGGAACATCGCCGGCACCTGCGGGAATGGCTTCCGGAATGATCTGCAGGCTGGTTGAGACGGTAACGCCGGAAGCGGTATCGATATATTGCGCAGGTACCATTATCACCGACCCGACGACATTGACCTTTACCGTTCCGATGGAACCGGTTCCGGTCACTGTGGCGATTGCATCAAGGACCAGGTTCACCACCGTCGTACCCGCACCGAGGAAGATCTGCGCATTTCCGGCCGTGGAAGCGACATGCAGGTGCCTGATGCTTCCGCTGGCCAGCTTGAATACGATATTGTTCCCCAGGATGGTCACATCTCCATATTGTCCGCTCAAGGTCACCACCGAACCATCCGGTGCGGATTCTGCGACGATGACATTTCCGAATCGGCTGTTTTCAACGGCAATGTCGGCTCCGCCCATGATGATGAGATCGCCTTTGACCGTTACGTTCTTCAGCGTGACCTTGCCCTTTCCCACCCCTTTTGCGAGGATCAGATCCCCATTGATGACCGTATTTTGCAAGGTGACACCCGGGATATTGATCTGCAAACTTCCATCGACCGTGGCTGCACTATAGATACCGGCTTTGTCATAGGAAACCCTGACATAGTGCAAATAGGCTTTGTCCAGGGCCACGATGGCTTCGACCCTCGTCATGGCCCCGTTCGGATTGAACACCTTATTGCTCGCAATCATGAAGCCTTTGGCGAGCACGGCTTCCACGGCGTCTTTGCCCGAGGCGGGGATGCTGCCGGCATCCTTCAATGAATTGACGGCCTGATACTGAACCGGCTTCTCCATTTTCAGGAGGCGCTGGATCAGAATTGCGAACTGCAGCCTTGT
>JANYKF010000505.1 GCA_025361665.1 Clostridiaceae bacterium | reverse complement strand
TGCGTGGTTTACATCCCTTCAAGCGACAGCATTCAGGGAATCAAGGATGATCTTTTGTTTCTGGGCGCGCTGACTGGCGCTTCGGACAAGGCCGGGAAGCTGGTGGGCGATATGCAGGCCGCCATCGACAAAGTGGCTGCGATTGGCAAGACGATCACGGAGAAGAAGCGGGTCTATTTTGAAATTGGCGCAGCCCCATCCATGTACAGCTTCGGTTCCGGTGTTTTTCTGAATGAGATGCTGGATCTGATTGGTGCGGTCAATGTTTTCGCCGACCAGAAAAGCTGGGTCGCGGTATCGCAGGAAGCTGCCCTGACCGCCAATCCCGACGTCATCCTGACCAATGTGAACTACATTCCCGATGCCATCGGCGAAATCAAGGCACGAGACGGGTGGTCCGCTGTGAAAGCAGTCAAGGACGGCCATGTGTACTATATCGACAACATGTCCAGTTCACTGCCCAACGAGGGTATTGTAAAGGCGCTGCATGAAATGGCCAAAGCGGTCTATCCGGACAAGTACTGAGTCCGGGAACATCCGGACAGGTACTGAGTCCGGGAACATCCGGACAAGAGAACTGGAAATCGGGATGGCAGGTTCGGGAAAAGGACCGGCCATCCTGCTGTCCGTATTTTGTGCACTCATCATCCTCATTGTCGGCATCGGGGTAGGCAGTGTGTTTGTTCCACCCCGTGAAATCCTCTTCATCATGGCGAACCGCATCCTCGGTTTCCGCCTGCCGGCAGGGGTGGAGGAGATCACGGTATCCCTTGTCTGGAATCTGCGCTTTCCAAGAGTCATGATGGCCTTTATCGTCGGGGCCGGCCTGGGCGTCAGCGGAACCGTCATGCAGTCCGTGCTGCGGAATCCGCTGGCATCCTCCTATACGCTGGGTGTCTCCTCGGGAGCCGCACTCGGTGCAGGCATCGTCATGGTGACCGGGTTTTCGGTCCCGTTTCTGGGACGGCTCACATTGCCGGCTGTCGGCCTGGTTGCAGGAGTGCTGACCGTATTCATCGCGGTCAGTTTCGCTTCCCGAATGGATCGGGCGATGTCCAGCAACACCATCATCCTGGCGGGCATGGTTTTCTCTCTTTTCATCAACGCCATTCTGACTCTGGTTGCGGCCATGTCCCGGGACCAGATGCAGCGCATCATTTTCTGGCAGATGGGCAGCTTCTCCCTGAAGGACTGGAAACATGTCGCGACCCTTGCTCCCATCACAATTATGGGCATTCTCTGGCTGATCCGCTATGTCAGGGAACTGGACATGATCGTTTTCGGGGAAGAACAGGCACAGTCCATGGGGGTGGATTTGAAAAAGGTGAAATGGATGCTGCTGGGCCTGTCCGCCGCGCTGACCGGCAGCGCCGTGGCGTTTTCGGGCGTCATCGGGTTCATCGATCTGATAGCCCCCCATGTCACACGAAAGGTTTTCGGAGCATCCCACCGTTTCGTGGTTCCTCTTTCCGCCCTTTTCGGGGGCGCGTTCATGGTGCTGGCGGACTTGGTTTCCCGCACCATCCTCACACCCATCGAATTGCCGGTGGGCGCGGTGACTGCGCTGATCGGCGCGCCGTTCTTCGCCTGGGTGTATTTCGGCAGAAGCCGGAAGGGGGTCTCATGACAGTGTCAGCATCTGCAACAACCGCCTGCCCTGTCACTTCTGCACTCGTTGATGCAGAGACAAACGCTGATGCGGAGGTACGCACAGGCGTGGAGATCCGCACGGATGCGGAGATCCGCACAGGCGTGGAGATCCGCACAGGCGCGGAGATCCGCACGGATGCGAACGCCCTTCTGGAGCTTGAAGATGCCAGCTGCGGATATGGTGGCGAGGATGTCGTGCGAAAGGTATCCTTCCGAACGCACGGACATGAGAACATTTGCCTGCTTGGCCCGAACGGATGTGGGAAAACTACGCTGCTGCGCGCCATTTCGGGGTTGCTTCCATTGACGGGCGGCCGTGTGCTCATCGACGGTACGGACATCAGACACATGAGGCAGAAGGACATATCCCGCAACATCGCGATGATGAGCCAGCTGGCGACCGTCCATTTTTCCTATACGGTGGAGGAAACAGTCATGCTGGGGCGGTATGTCCGCATGAAGGCCGGTTTGTTCGAGTCCCCGGGCAAGGAAGACCGCAGGAAAGTGAGGGAATGCCTCGAGGCCGTTGAAATGGCGGATTTGGCCGGCCGGCCCATCGACAGCCTGTCCGGTGGTCAGCTCCAGAGAGTTTTCCTTGCCCGGACGCTGGCCCAGGAGCCCAGGCTCATCCTGCTCGACGAGCCGACGAACCACCTGGACCTGAGGCACCAGATAGAACTGGTAGACCATCTCATCCGCTGGTCCGAAACGGAGGGGCGGTGCATCATCGGCGTCCTGCATGACATCGGGCTTGCATCCAGGCTTGCAGACCGTCTCCTGCTGATGCGAAACGGCATGCTGGCGGCGGATGGAAGGACCCGGGACATCCTCGACGGAAACTGTCTCAACGAAGTATATGGACTGGATGTCCGGGCATACATGAGAAACATGCTCAAGCAGTGGGAACCCCAAGGAGGTAACTTTCATGAAAGCAGGTAGTTCCGCATATCGCAGTCCATACGAAGCGTATCCGTTCCTCGCGGACGCGCCTGAAGACCTGATGTGCGATTTTGAGCTGATGACTGACCGGATGGCCAGCGAAATCGGCCTGCTGCATGCATTGGCCATGGAAGGGGGTATTCGGGCGGACTTGCTGACCATCTGCGAAATGGTCTATCACATGAACCCGACACTCCGGACGAAGTTGACCGTTACAACCGAAGAAACCGCCTGGCTCCTGATGAAGGTAAACGAATTGAAGGAAACCGTTTCCGGCCGATGTGACACATTCGTCCTCACCCAGGGCTCACAGGCAGGTTGCCAGGCTCATTTGCTGCGTGTGAGGGCGAAGGAGACGGTCCGCCTGCTCTACCGACATCTCAGCCAGGGCCATCCTGTGCCGGAACGGCTCATCGACCTTGCCAACCTGCTCTCCGGATATTTCTTCATGCTCGCGATGCGCCTGAACCAACTGGACGGGGTGGATGAAATTCCATACGCAAGCCGCAACTATTTCTGAAGGAGGACTTCATGGACCTGTCCGAATTTTCCGGAAAACACTTCATCGCTTCATTCAGCGGTGGAAAAGACAGTACACTCGCGATTCACCGGGCCATCACAGGCGGAATGATCCCACTGGGACTTATCACCACATGGAATACCGACATGGGGCGCTCCTGGTTTCACGGACTGCCTGATACGGTAATGATGTCGCTTTCCAGGTCATGGGGAATTCACATTTCCCTGATACAGACAACAGGACAGGCTTATGCGGAGAATTTTGAACACCACCTCCGCAAAGCCAAGGCGAAGGGTGCCGAGGTTTGCGTGTTCGGAGACATCGATCTTGAGCCTCATCGTGAATGGTGCACGGCACGCTGCGAGTCAGCCGGCCTGACAGCCTGTTTCCCCCTCTGGCAGGAAAACCGCAAGGCGCTGGTGCATGAATTCCTGGATGCAGGGTACCGGGCCCTCATCACGGTTGTCGACACATCAAGGATGGATGCTTCTTTTCTGGGGAAGGAGCTGAACCGGCAGGAGGTGGAGGGCATAGAGGCATGCGGTGCGGATGCCTGTGGTGAAAATGGCGAATACCATACCTTCGTGTTCGCGGGTCCTTTGATGTCGGAACCTGTGATGTTCCATGCCGGAAATGTAATTTGCCAGGATCAATACGCCATCCTGCCTGTGATTTCATGAAAACGGGAAACTATGCGTTGTAAACCGGTGCTTTTCCGTGGTATACTGTGTCGGCGTAAGTACTGGACGGTCCGCTGTCCGAAGGCCGACGACCGGCCCGGGTAAGAACGTCTTATGAATTGGAGGATTTGTCATGAACATCATTGATTTATTGGAACAGGAAGGGATGAAACAGAACCTTCCGAACCTGAAAATCGGTGACTTTGTCAAGGTCAACGTGAAGGTCGTCGAGGGAACCCGTGAAAGAATCCAGGCATTTGAAGGAACCCTGATTGCCATGAACGGCAGCAGCATCCGCAAAGCCATCACCGTCCGCCGCGTTTCGTTCGGTATCGGCGTGGAGAGGGTATTTCCGCTTCATTCACCCAAGGTGGACAGCATCAATATCATCCGCCGGGGCAAGGTTCGTCGGGCAAAGCTTTACTACCTGCGCGACCGCGTCGGCAAGAGAGCCCGCCTCAAGGAAGACATCGGCGTTTCCAAGGATTGACATCGCGTTTCCCGATCAAATACTGAGAACGCAATAAGGAAGCAAGCAGGGGGACGTCATGCGTCCCCTTTTCCTTGTGTTCCCAACTGGAATTTGTTCCCAGCTGAAAATGTGTTCCCAACTGAAAATGTGTTCCCATAATAAAATACGAGCCCGTTGCGGTTCGGAAGGAGCAGTTCAAATCCGTGGTGATTCAATGGTTTCCCGGTCACATGACCAAAACCCGGCGCCAGATGCAGGATACGATGAAACTGGTCGATGTCGTCATTGAGCTGCTGGACGCGCGGATTCCCTTCTCCAGCCGGAATCCGGACATCGATTGGCTTGTCGGGCAGAAACCCCGCATCGTCGCCCTCAACAAGAGCGATTTGGCCGATGAGGCCGTCAGCCGGCAATGGGAGGCCTGGTTCCGGGCCCAGGGGCTGGATGTCATCTACACGAACGCGCTCAGCGGCAGCGGGTTGAAGGACATATGCAAACAGCTGCGCGCCCTGACGCAGACGAAGCTGGAATCAGCCCTGCGCAGGGGCCGGCTGCAGCGACCCATCCGGACGATGGTGGTGGGTATTCCGAATGTCGGCAAATCCGCTTTCATCAACAAGATTGCAGGCAGGGCCATCACTGCGACGGGAGACAAGCCGGGAATCACCCGAGCCCAGCAATGGGTGCGCATCCATCCCGAAATCCAACTGCTGGATACCCCGGGCATCTTGTGGCCCAGATTCGAGGATCCGGAAACCGGCCTTGTCCTGGCCTTCACAGGCGCCATCAAAGACGATATCATGGATACGACGGAACTGGCGTCCAGCCTCATGGCGAGGCTGGCCATCCTGTATCCGGACAGGCTGGCGGAGCGGTACAAGCAGCAAGGGTGCGAGGGGAAGACCGGTATGGCTCTTCTGCTGGAAGCCGGCAAGCGGCGCGGCTGCCTGATTGCCGGAGGCGAAGTGGACCTTCACCGGATATCGGCCATCGTGCTGGACGAGTTCCGGGGCGCAAAACTCGGTCGCATCAGCCTTGAGAAGCCTCCTTTGCAGAAAAGGGACAGTCGTGGAACGGAGGACTGATCATGGCCGGATGGACACTGAAGTCGCTTGCGGAAAAGGTGTCGGGCATGGACCCGGAAACGGCGCTGGCCTGGTTGCTGGAAGCCGGCCCCGAAGCAGGGGACAAGACTGAAAAACTGGTGGGCATCCAGAGACGCAGGCTTCAAATGCGGGAGCGGGAGCGGGACAGGCTGTCAAGCCTTCGTTCCATGGAAGCGGATTTATGGCGGGAGGGATTCCGTCTGGTCGGTGGCATCGATGAAGCCGGCCGCGGTCCTTTGGCCGGTCCGGTCGCCGCGGCCTGCGTCATCCTGCCCGAAACCGTCTGGCTGGAGAAGCTGGATGATTCGAAAAAACTGTCTCCTTCCACTCGAGACCGGCTCTACGGTGAAATCCGTCAGAAAGCTGTCGCCTGGGGAGTGGGCATCTGTGATTCCGGATACATCGATCGGGTGAATATCCTCAATGCCACGAAAAAGGCGATGATGTTGGCTGTCAGTGCCATGAAGCAGGCTCCGGACGCGCTGATCATCGATGCACTCCGATTGGATTTGGATCTCCGCCAGATTTCCGTTCCAAGGGCGGATTCGTTGTCTGCTGCGGTATCCGCGGCTTCCGTGATGGCGAAAGTAACGAGGGACCGCATGATGGACGCAATGGACGCCCGGTATCCCGAGTATGGCTTCATTCGGAACAAGGGATACGGCACAATCGAGCACATGGAGGCCATCCGAAAATATGGGTTGTCGCCGATACACCGGCGCAGCTTCA
>JANYKF010000489.1 GCA_025361665.1 Clostridiaceae bacterium | reverse complement strand
CGAAGCTGGGTGTTTTTCTGATACCCGGATTTGGCACCATCTCGAACAATCTGAAGCCGGCGTTGGATATCGGCGTCGATTTGGTCTGTGTTGCGTCGCACTGCACGGAGGCGGATGTCACATGCCAGCACATCGGATATGTCCGTTCCAGCAATAAGGATGCTTACGGCATTTTAATGTCCTGCCATATGGCGACAGCGGAGGTTTTGGAAAAAGAAGCGTTGAAAATGCAGGAATATGGAGCCATGGGCGTCATTCTCATGGATTCTGCGGGTACGTCCCTGCCGGAACAGGTAAGTGTAAAAATAAAGCGGCTTGTTCAATCTTTGAAAATCCCGGTTGGTTACCACGCGCACAACAATCTGGGCATGGCTCTTTACAATTCCATCGCTGCCATACAGGCGGGTGCGACCATCATGGACGGCACAGTCAGGGGATTTGGCGCAGGGGCGGGGAATTGCCAGCTGGAAGTGCTTGCTGCCTTGCTGCAGATGTATGGAATCGCATCACCGGTCGATTTGTACAAGATCATGGATTTGAGCGAAAACATCATGCCGACCCTCATGAAAAAGGATATGGGCATATCGCCCCTTAGTCTGATAAGCGGCATGTCAGGGGTGTTTTCAGCCTTTGCTCCCCATGTGAAAAGGGCGGCGGAAAGATTTCATGTGGATTCCAGGGATATATTCATTGAACTTGGCAAAAGAAAAGTGGTCGGGGGACAGGAAGACATGATTGTCGATGTTGCCATGAACCTGGCACAGATGGCAAAAAAGGACAACTTCAACTATACGCTGGAAGCCTTGCTGTAAACGGAGTAAGGGTTTTTGTGATACAAGTTTTTGGAATGTACGACATTCATTTTGGAATAGATGGCATTGCATGCGAAACAGGCAACGATGATCAATATGAATCATAAAATGAAACGAAGGAGTGCGGTATGAAAGTTGCAGATTATATCTTTGAATACTTGACAAGGAAGGGCGTCGAAAAAATCTTCATGATTTCCGGGGGACAGGCCATGTACCTGGTCGATGCCGTTTGCAAGAACAGGAAAATCGAGGCAATCTGCACGCACCATGAGCAGGCGGCTGCCATGGCTGCGGAAGCGTATGGCAGGATTACCGGAACAATCGGAGTCGCGCTTGTAACCGCCGGACCCGGCAGTGTCAACACGATCACGGGGTTGGTGGGTGGTTGGACCGATTCATCCCCCATGATGATCGTTTCAGGACAATCGAATGTGGATTGCGTGAAATACCAGCAGGCATCCGGAATCCGGCAATATGGCATTCAAGGAATCAATATCAAACCTTTTGTGGAAAGCGGGACCAAGTTTTTCGTGACGATCGATGATCCGGCAAAGACACTGTTCTACATCAGCAAGGCATTTACTCTGGCGACCACAGGCAGGCCCGGCCCGGTATGGGTGGATGTTCCGCTTGACATACAGAAAATGGAAGTTCCAGAAAGCCTTCAACAGGAATATCAGAACCCCTTGACATCCTTTCACGGCGCGGATGGACAGATTGCCGATGTGATGGAACGCATCCTGCAGGCGGTTCGACCCGTCTTTTTATTGGGGCAGGGCGTCAGAATTTCCAATTCCATCGAAATCCTGAACCAACTGATTGACAGGTTGAAAATCCCGATTCTGACATCCAGGCTGGGAATTGATATCATCGAATCCGACAGCCCATATTATGTCGGCCGTCCGGGGAATTATGGTGAACGATCCGCGAATTTCGCGATACAGGCGGCAGACCTGGTCATCGCTGTCGGATGTCGGCTGGCATCCGCGCTGGTGGGTCACAACCCTAAAGATTTCGCGCGCAATGCTGATATCATCGTGGTGGATGTCGACGAAAAAGAGCTGGACAAGCCCGGGGTCTCCATTGATATGAAAATCCATTGCGACTGCAACTACTTCCTGACCAAAATGCTTGAATTTGCCATGGACAGGCAGATGACAGATTTTTCCGGATGGGTAAGAAGATGCAGGGACTGGAGAGTGAGATATCCGGTTGCATTGCCTGAATACAAAGAGGAAACGCCTGTAAATTCTTATTATTTCTCCGACAGGCTGTCTGAATTGTCCAATGAAAAAGATATGGTTCTGGTCGACACCGGCACTTGTTTCCATGTGGTGTGCCAGACTTGGAAAATCAAGAAGGGGCAGCGGTTTTTGACAACCGGCGGGCTGTCCTCAATGGGGTACTGGGCGGCTGGAATCGGCGCGTGTCTCGCAAACAATAAGAAAAACACTATTGTCGTAACGGGTGATGGAAGCCTGCAGATGAACATCCAGGAGTTTGCAACCATCCGGCACAACAATCTTCCGATCAAGGTTTTCATTTTCAACAACAATGGATATTTGCTGATAAGGCATACACAAAGCAATTTCATGGAAGGCCGCCTGTTTGCCGAAGGGCCGGAAACCGGAGTCTGGTGTCCGGACTCGCTCAAGATTGCCGAAGCATATGGTATCAAGGGTGTAAGGATCAATCATGTCGATGAAGTGGACGAAAAAATCAAAGAGGTGCTGGATTATGAAGGCCCCGTCATCTGCGATGTGATGACGCCGGAATGGCAGCTGATTATTCCAAGGATATCTTCGGACAAATTGCCGGACGGCACGCTGGTATCCAAGCCGTATGATGATATGTTCCCGTTCCTGTCCAGAGAGGAATATGCCTTGAACAAGATGATGGATTAGAAAGAAGAATAGACCTTAAACCAGGTGATGGAGTAGTTTCATGAAAAGCATTTTGATTACCGGTGGGAATGGATTCATCGCCAAAAACCTGTTTGAAAAGTTGGATGCCGGAAAATATGACATACAGTCGGTGAACCGCAGCCAGCTGAATTTGCTTCACGATCAGGATGTCGGGCTATTTTTCAAGAATAATCAATACGATGTTGTTATTCATACTGCCACACATAAATCCACCCGCAATGCGACCGAGAACCTAGACATGGTTTTGGAAAACAATCTGCGCATGTTTTTCAATCTTGAACAGTGCAGGGAATCCTATGGGAAATTGATTTCCATCGGCTCAGGTGCGGAATACGATGGCGAACATTATTTCCCGATGATGCAGGAAAAATATTTTGGATGTCATGTACCAAAGGACAGTTACGGATTTTCCAAATATATCATGTCAAAAATCGTGGAAAAAGACGCCAAGATGATCGATTTGCGAATATTCGGATTGTTTGGACCCTATGAAGACTGGGAAATCAGATTCATCTCAAACGCATGCTGCAAGGCCATGTATGGATTGCCCATTACCATCAACCAAAATGTGCGCTTTGATTATATGTATGTGAATGATTTTGTGAAAATCGTTGAATGGTTCATCGACAACAGCCCGAGTCAGAAGTGTTATAATGTCACAACAGGAATTCCACTGGACTTGTTGACACTTGCCGGGAAGGTCATAGGCGTATCCGGGAATAATCCGGGAATCGTTGTGGCAAGGGAAGGGATGAAGCCGGAATACAGCGGTGACAACAGTCAATTGATGAAGGAAATCGGAGGGTTTGCATTCACTGATATTGATGTTGCCATTCGGGAATTATACTCATGGTATGCAAACAGGAAGGGCAGCATTGATAGGAGCAAATTGCTGGTTGATAAATGAA
>JANYKF010000478.1 GCA_025361665.1 Clostridiaceae bacterium | reverse complement strand
CTTGCTGGAAGAAGAGTAAACTGAATATGCTGCATTTCTGTTCAAGAACCGAACTGCAGTCGCTTGCTGGAAGAAGAGTAAACTGAATATGCTGCATTTCTGTTCAAGAACCGAACTGCAGTCGCTTGCTGGAAGAAGAGTAAACAAGCTATGCTTCATGCTTTTTCAAGAACGGAACTGCTGATTGGTAAAGAAGGGTTGAAACGACTGCGGGAATCCAAGGTAGCCGTATTCGGCATCGGCGGCGTCGGTTCATATGCCGTTGAGGGCCTGGTGCGGGCCGGCGTAGGCAACTTCGTCCTGGTAGACGACGATTGCATCTGCCTCACTAATTTGAACCGTCAATTGCACGCCACCCGGAAAACCATTGGAAAACCGAAGGTGGTAGTGATGCGGGATCGCATCCTGGAAATCAATCCGCAGGCCGAAGTCGAAACACATCAGCGCTTTTACATGCCGGACTGCGCGGAAGAGCTTGTTCGCAAGGACTACGACTATATCGTCGATGCCATTGACACCGTCACCGCAAAAATCGATCTCGCGGTGCAGGCGCAAAAAGCCGGCATCCCCATCATCAGCTGCATGGGGGCCGGCAACAAGCTGGATCCGACCCGGTTTGAAGTCGCGGATCTTTCAAAGACATCCGTTTGCCCGTTGGCCAGGGTGATGAGGCGTGAACTGAAACAGCGGGGCATCACCCATCTGAAGGTAGTCTATTCGAGGGAAGAGACCATCACGCCGGAGGAAACCGAAGAAAACAGCTGTGCCGCCGGATGTGTATGCCCAAAAGGGGCTGCCCGGCACTGCACCATCCGTCGGCAGATACCGGGCAGTATTTCCTTTGTGCCGTCCGTCGCCGGCCTGATCCTGGCATCGGAAGTGGTGAAGGACCTGATTCAACCTCGAACCTTGTCATGAGAAGGCATACTTGTTTTACAAATCATATTTCGCGGGAACGAACTTCTCTGATTCGCAGGCGTCGATCATCTCTGCGATGAAGGCATCCTCGGAATCCGGAATGCTGTCAATCTGTCTTTCCATGATGTCAAGATAAGCAATTTCCCGGTCATCCACATGGACTTCTTTTTGTCTGATGGCTTCCCGGATGGTTTCCACCGTGGCACGCGCGGCGACGACGGCCCGTTTGAACGGGGTGTTTTCCCTAATGATTTTGCGGGAAAGGTCAATGACCACACCCGGGCTGAGCACGAGGGCCTGCGGGTCATGCCGGTAATCGGATTCTGACAGCCAATCCCGAAGCTGGACCGCCTGCTGATGTCCTTTTGACGAGGCCACGTTCATCAGCCGGCAATCGTAGATGAGTTGTTCCATGGAAACAGTGGGTGCCATGCCGCCCAGCAGTTTGATGTTCTGTACGGATTCATTGCTCCACAAATCCGCGACACAGGCCGCAACATTGCCGACCGAGCTGAAATGGGCACAGGCGCTGGATTTGCCTTCCATGGAAATCGGAGTGCCCGTGATGGCCTTCACATAGACGCCTTCATACCCGCAATCCTTATGCGGCCCCACGGCGCCTTCCTCAATGGCAACCAGACTGCGGACCGCGGAAACAACACGAACCACGGCTGCAAAGACTTTCGGAACCATGCCGCGGTCGGCCAGGACCATGGCCGTGTTGGCAAACCCGCACGCGGTGTCACCGGAGGCAAAGGTTCCCGTCTTGTCAGCGATGGCCTTGATACTGCCCCAGAGATGCGACATGTCGCGTGCACCCAGGACACCGAGGGCGAATATCGATTTGTCCAGTTCACAGTACAGGATCGCATCGTCATGCACGTCTTTTCCGCCGATGGATTCGATGGCTAAGAAATCGGCACCGGCTCTGGCACCCCCCTCGAACGTTTCCATGACGGAATCCCAATGGGAACCGTGCCACATATGCGGAGAGTGCTTGTCTTCGCGGATGTCGACCGGGGTGAGACGGATGGCGCCCTTCAGGCCGTACTTCGCTTCCTGTTCATCCAGCACTTCACGAACGATCTTCGTGATCTCGATTCCCCAGGAAGGGTTGTAGGTGGTTGGGGGCAGCAATTCGATTTCCGCGACAAATCCAGGCAGGAAGAGATCATGTGCGCGCTTGCAGGCATCGGTCAGGATGTCCTGATATTGCTTCCGGACTTCCGGCATCGTGTCCGCATTGATGGTCATGGGGGGAAGGGTGAAGTTCAGTTCCGGGTATATGGTGCCACCGCCGATGACGAGTCCGTTGCGCGTGGTGACCGGATGGCGGGCCCGTCCATAGATGAAATGATCCACATTTTCATAAGCCAGCTGTTTGAATATTTTCGTTGCCATCAGTTCCTCCATCCCGTGCTTGTTTACCAAACACGACAAATATGATGATATTACTATTATATAGCCTTCCGAACGTGTGATCTTGAAGATTCTATCAATACATACCATTATTTTGCGCGTTTACACAGAATGCTTTCGCGGTGAAATGCAGATTGCATGACATAGTCGAAAATCGACTTGATGTGCGAGAACCATGTTTCAACCGTGGTTGCAATACGCCCGGCAGATGTTATAGGATAGACCACGCACGCTTCGCGGCGAATCACCGGGAAGACATGTCAATGCGTCCGAGTCCTTTGGTTTATGTTATTTGAGCGACGCATTTACAGGCATAAAACAGCAGTCAAAGAGAACAAAAGTGAATGAGGGAACAATATGCTTTTACATGAAGTGGAACGTCGCAATACGTATTGTGTGAAATGGGATGGGTTGGAAAGGCGCTTTGGTAATGCTGAACTGATTGCCATGTGGGTGGCAGACATGGAATTCGAATGCCCCCGTGTGATTCTCGATTCGCTCCATGAAAGAATCGAACATGGAGCGTTCGGATATCATCTCATTCCGGCTTCCTATCATGAGGCTTTCATCCGCTGGGAAAAAGAACATTTCGGGTACGAGGTAAAGCCGGAATGGATTCTTTACGCACCGGGCGTCGTCCCGGCCATCTATTGGCTCGTTGACATTCTGACCGACCCCGGTGATGCATGCCTGGTGATGACGCCAGTATATACCCCGTTTCTCAACGCGGTTCGCGACAAGGGACGCACCCTTGTCTGCAGTGATCTGAAGAACGCAGGGGGCATCTACACCATTGATTTCGAGCGTATCGAGCAGGACATTGCCGAAAATGGCGTCAAGCTGCTTACGGAAGCATGTTCGGGGAAAGCGGACGGGGATTCATCCGCATCAACCTTGCAACCCCGCGCTGGAGGGTCGAGGAAGTCGCAGGAAGAATGGCGGCAGCGGCACGCATGATAAGGGGGGGTTCAAGATGCCTCATGGACCAGTCAATCGTCAAACGCTGATCTTGACCACGCCGTAACCGCTGTCTTCAACTGTTTCCTTGAGCATGGCATCCGTAACGGAATCGTCCGATTCCACAACGGCGGTTCCCGTGGCCAGGTCAACCTGGACGGTTTTTACTCCGGTTACGGCAGACAGGTTCTTGTTGACTCGACCGGTGCAGTGGCTGCAGGTCATTCCCTCGATTGTGATGGTTCTTTTCATGGCGGACTCCTTTCGCGCAGAGAGATTGATTCGGATATGAATTCATATGGTGGGGAATCATATCTATTGGGCCTGACGATGGCTGATTCATGGTTCATGGCTTGAATGCTTTCAGGCTCAAAGCATTTGTTACCACCGAAACCGAACTTAAACTCATCGCGGCGGCGGCAAATACCGGATTGAGCAAAGGACCTCCGAAGATGTACAATAAACCGGCCGCAACGGGGATGCCGACCAGGTTGTAGAAAAAGGCCCAGAAGAGATTCTGCTTGATGTTGCGGATGGTGGCCCGGCTGAGGCGGATGGCGGATACAACATCGGTGATCTCGCTTTTCATGAGCACGATGTCAGCCGAGGCCATGGCGACATCCGTTCCGGACCCGATTGCGATTCCGACATCGGACTGGGCCAGTGCAGGGGCATCGTTGATTCCATCTCCCACCATCGCGACGATGCGTTTTTCCGCCTGGAGCTTCCGGATCTCATCCGCTTTTGCACCCGGCAGCACTTCAGCGAGAACATGGTCGATTCCAGCTTCCCGGGCTACCGCCTCTGCGGTTTTCCAGTGATCCCCCGTTATCATCACAACATGGATTCCCATTTCCTTCAAGCGCTTGACAGCTTGAAAGCTGCTGGTTTTCAGCACGTCCGCCGCCGCCACGAGTCCGGACGGCTTTCCATTGACGGCCAGAAACATGGGTGTTTTTCCCTGTGCTGCCAGAGACTCTGCCTGGCTCTGAAAAGATGCCGTTTCGATGCCATTGAGCCGCATCAGTTTTTCATTGCCGAACAGGATATCCTTGCCGTCAACGGAGGCGCTGATGCCATGACCTGGAATCGCCTGAAACCCGGTAACGGGAAGAAGCGGGAGTGAGGATGATTCGGCTTTCCGCACGATGGCGCCGCCGAGGGGATGCTCGCTTCCGAATTCGGCGGACGCCGCCAACTGCAGCACCTGTCCCTGTTCAAATCCTTCGAACGACACGATATCCGTCACTTCCGGCTCGCCTTTTGTCAGCGTTCCAGTCTTGTCAAATACGACCGTATCGATTTTGTGCGCTGTTTCCAATGCTTCGCCGCTCTTGACCAGTACACCGAGTTCGGCACCTTTTCCCGATCCCACCATGATGGCCGTGGGGGTGGCCAGGCCCAGTGCGCAGGGACAGGCGATGACAAGGATCGCGATGAAAATGGAGAGGGAGAAGACCACGGACTCGCCGGACAGCAGCCAGGCAGTCGCCGCCAAGAATGCGATCCCAATCACCACGGGAACAAAGTACCCGGAAATCACATCGGCCATGCGGGCGATGGGTGCCTTGCTGCCCTGTGCCTGTTCAACGAGGCGGATGATTTGGGAGAGCGTGGTGTCCTGACCAACCCGGGTGGCCTTGTAGGTGAGGGAACCCGTCTTGTTGAGGCTTGCGCCTGTCACGGAATCCCCTTGTTTCTTTTCCACAGGCATACTTTCGCCAGTGAGCATGGATTCATCGATGCTGGAATCTCCCGAAAGGACGATGCCATCCACGGCTATCTTTTCTCCAGGCCGGACCAGCAGGATGTCTCCCGCTTCCACTTCTTCAACCGGGATTTCCGCCTGGATGCCGTCATGCAGCACGATGGCGGTTTTCGGTGTGAGTCCCATCAGTTTCTTGATGGCTTCGGATGTTTGGCCCTTCGATACTGCCTCGAGCGTCTTTCCAAGCTGGATCAGCGTGATGATGACACCGGCGGTTTCAAAATATAAATGGTTCACTGACCGGAAGTCACCTTGTGAAATCATGAATACTGAATAGAGGCTGTATAGCATGGCTGCACCGGTGCCGGTTGCGATTAAGGAATCCATGTTCGGAGCGCGATGAACCAGGGCTTTGAAGCCGACCGAGTAAAACCGCCGGCCACTCCATAATACGGGAAGGACAAGGACAAGGCAGATGAGTGCATACACGAGTGGATAATTCATGGGATTCATCCAGACTGGAACAGGCCATGCCAACCAGGGAATCATAGGACCCATCGCCACGTAGAGAAGGGGTATGGAAAATCCGGCCGATATCATGAAGCGTCGCCACATGCCTTTGATTTCAAGCGCCTTCCGATCGGCATCCGCATCCTGTCTTTGGCTGACTTCAATATCCCGAGGTTCATAACCGAGATCCCTTATTTTCTGCTTGATTTGGGAAAGTCTCACTTTTTCGGGATTGTAGACAAATTGAGCCTTCTCGGTTGCTAGATTCACGGATGCTTCCAGGACACCATCCAGCTTTGCAACGCCTTTTTCAATGGCGCGGACGCAGGAAGCGCAGGTCATGCCGGAAACTGGAATGGTGACTGTTTTTGATTCCACCAATTCCTTTGCGCCATATCCCGCCTTGTCCACAGCTGCTATGATCATTTCATGACTCAAAGCATCTTCATCATAGGTTATGGAGAGTCTTTCCGTGGCCAGGTTCACAACCGCTTCCCTGACACCGGGCAATTTGCCAGTGACCCGTTCCACTGCCCGGGAACAGGAAGCACAGGTCATGCCGGATATGGAATAAGTTTCGGTTTTCATGCATTTACCTCGTGATGTGAATTGGGTCCTTTTGAACCGAATATACCCTGATCGGGTATTTAACTCCATTATATACCCATGGGGGGTATATTCGTCAAGGGACAATGAAGGGAAATATGATAAAATGGGGTGAGCGATTCACTCCGGATGATTCGATTCACTCCGGATGATTCGATTCACTCCGGATGATTCGATTCACTCCGGATGATTCGATTCACTCCGGATGGCACCGAATCACGTGATTTGGTGTGTTGAAGGCACAAAATGTGCCTTCAACATGCGGGATGTCAGAGACATCCTGCATAAAAACTCACAAAAGTGAGTTTTTACACCAGAATCAAGTTTCTTTGCAAATACTCTGCAAAAGGGGAAACAGAATGGATGAAATAGAACAACGGATTCTTTCCTTGATTGATGATAACAGGAAACGGATATTGGATTTCGCGGCAGATGTCCGGCTTCATCCGGAATCCGGCTTCAAGGAATACCGGACAGCGTCCAGGCTGGCGGAACTCTTTCGGAGCCTTGGATTGCCAACGGAAGAGGGCCTTGCCGTTACCGGAGTGCGGGCTGTCCTTGACCCGAGGAGTATGAACTGCGGTCTTCCCACCCTCATCGGCATTCTCGGGGAACTGGACGGTGTCCGCTGTGACCATCATCCGGAAGCGGACCCCGCTACGGGAATCGCCCATGCGTGTGGTCATCATGCCCAGCTGGGTGCTTTGGCCGGTGCCGCTGTTGCCTTGTCCGACCCTGAAGTGGCGGCCGCACTGAATGGGATTGTCGTATTTTTGGGTGTGCCTGCAGAAGAAGGGGTAGAAGGCGATTTGAAGCGTCAATTGCAGAGGGACGGCAAAATCGGCCTGTTGAGCGGAGGAAAGGCGGAACTCATCCGGCTGGGCGTATTTGATGGCATGGATGCCGCGCTCGCTTCCCATGCACATTTCACGGAAACCGAAGCGGATCTGCTGATAGGGAACAGCTCCACCAACGGATATGTCGCCAAAACGATCACGATATCGGGAAAAGCCGCCCATGCGGGTTCAAAGCCGCATGAAGGGGTGAATGCGCTCAATGCGGCTTCCCTCGGGCTGACCGCCCTTGCCTATCACCGTGAAACATTCCGTGATGAAGACTCCGTGCGGATTCATGGCGTCATCACGAAGGGCGGTGGCGCCATCAACGTGGTGCCGGATGAAGTCATCGCGGAGGTCATGGTGCGGGCCAAAAACCTGGATGCCATCAAGGATGCGTGCATGAAAACGGATCGTTCCTTCACCGCCGGAGCAGGGGCACTGGGAGCACAGGCTCACATAGCGGATCTGCCCGGGTATCTGCCGGTGATCGCCCGTCCTCCGGAGGAAGTGCAATGGCAGGCGGCAGCGGCAATCATGGAATCCTTTTCCAGCCGTGCCGATCATAGGGCCATCAATCAGCCAATGACAATCCGCCCGGAACATCCAGCCATGCAACATCCATTGGTTCGCGCAGTCGATCCGACCAGACACAATCCTCTTTCAACGGATATCGGTGACCTGACCCATCTGCTCCCCGTTCTCCACGTGACCTCCGGCGGATATGAGGGAAGCCTTCATGGATCCGATTTCAGGATTGTCGATGATGAAATGGCCATCCTCATGCCTGCCAGGCTAATGGCGCTGACCACCTATCACTTATTGAGAAACGGAGCGGCAGCAGCGAGGGAACTGCGTGAAAGGTTCGTGCCCGCTTTGACGAAAGAGGATTATCTGGCTCTGATGGACGGAAAAACCGATGGTTCTGAAACACTGATAGGGCGAAAACACTGATAGGGCGAAAACACTGATAGAGCGAAAACACTGATAGAGCGAAAACACTGATAGGGCGAAAACACTGATAGAGCGAAAACACTGATGGACCGGAAACTTGACACAAAGACATTGAACCCTGTATCATTTGCATTAATCGTATTGCTTTACTTGGTAATGAATATAGCGCAGCCTTCGTGGGAGGAATCAAATGAAACTGTCTACCAAAGGCCGGTATGGATTACGGGCATTGGTTGATCTGGCATGGTGCGGTAAAGGTGAACACCTTGCTTTGTATCAGGTCGCCGAACGGCAGAGAATATCGGAAAACTATCTGGAACAGGTTTTCTCCACCCTGCGGAAAGCCGGTCTGGTCAAAAGCGTCAAAGGAGCGCAGGGTGGTTATGCCTTGACAGAAAAGCCTGAGTCCGTCCGTGTTGGCACAATCCTCAGGGTTCTGGAGGGAAACCTTCTGATTGCGGACCATGACGGCTCCGATGGCGAGCCTGAAACGACAAGCATCCAGGCCACCCTTCAGGCTGTCGTGTGGGATCGCGTGAATGAAGCGGTATTGAATGTGGTCGACGGTTTGACATTGGCGGATCTGGTTGATGATTACAGAAAACGCAATGGGGAAGGCTCCCTGATGTTCTTCATCTGATTCATGAAAGAATCCCAAAGATGTGTTTGAGCAGATGTCCAATGGTTCATCGGAATGGAAGGATATATGGGCAAAAAGGTCCTGATCGGCATGAGCGGCGGGGTGGACAGTGCAGTTGCAGCGGCTTTGCTGAA
>JANYKF010000477.1 GCA_025361665.1 Clostridiaceae bacterium | reverse complement strand
GGTCTCCCCTCTCGAAAAAGTGAGGAGCAAGTGTGATTTCTTCCGTATCGAACTGAACGCCACGTGATTGCAGGACACGCTTGACCTTCTCGATGTTTACCACGCTGAACGAAAGATGATCAATGGTCCCGGCTGTCCGATCATGTACGACAGGAAGCTGAACCAATTCGAGAGCGCATGTTCCGGAAGAAAGAAAGGCTATTCTGACGCATTTATCGCCTTCGTCGAGGCTGTTTTCGTGGTCGACCGTGAAATCCAGAATGTCACGGTAAAACGTTTTCGATACAGAAAGATCCCTGACAAAAATGCCGACGTGCGCAAGACCCAGATTGAGTTTTTCCATTTTTTCACCCTGCTTTCGTTGAATGATGATAATACCAAATTCAGCAACGGTTATAATGTGCAGAAAGAACATGAAACCAGACAAAATGATGACCGGCTATTACTGAATACACACATAACAACAACAAAACCACCTTCTTCAAGGTGGCATCATTGCATCAAACTTTTGGTTTGATTGTGGTGGAGATGAAGGGACTCGAACCCTCGACTTCCACAATGCCATTGTGGCACTCTCCCAGACTGAGTTACATCCCCGAGCCGCTTCTCTATTCTAAGTGACAATCACCTGTTTGGCAAGCATTTTTTCACTGGTTTCGTCTGGTCATGTGGCGAGTCATGCGGCGAGTCCATGCGGCAAAGCTGCATTTTCATCCTGGCTGTGCTGCCCGGATACGGTATGAGGACTCAGGAATGGTCCTTCCGTTTCACCTGCATGCGCAAAGCATCTCCGTCTCGATGATGGAAGCAATTGCCTTGCCTCCCATGGCATTCGGATGCAGATGGTCTCCGATATGCCAGCCTTCGGTCAAACGTTCCGGATTCACGGGATCGCGCACGGCTGCGTCAAAATCAATGAATCCGTCAAACTCCCCGTCTTCCCGAATCCAGCAGTTCACAGATTGCCGCACCGCTTCCCGTTCCGGCGTATGGGCCGTCAGGTATCCTCCGAATGGCGTGATGGTGCCTCCGATGATATGGATGCCGTTCTCATGGGCCAGGTGGATCAGGCCCCTCATCCCGTTGACAAGGCCATCGGCATCCTGTTCCTGGTCCCTTGGTGCGGTGAAGCCCGGCTGCAGGAGGTCATTGATGCCGATCAGCGAGATGATGGCCGCGACACCGGATTGCGACAGGACGTCCTGCTTGAACCGGAGGATGCCGGCAGGTCCGTAAATGCCCCCGGTCAGGGAAAAGCCGGAATCATGGAGAAGCCGGTTCCCGCTGATGCCCTGGTTGAGCAGGGACAGACAACCCGGATTTTCGGTCAGAAACCGGTTTTCCAGGACCGATGTCCATTGATTGAGTGCCGTGATGGAATCTCCGAATGCGACAATGGCACGGCTTTCCACCGGTGAGAGCAGCTCAACGCCGGCCAAAATGCCGACGGGAATCGGCAGGGTGCGTGAGATCAGGCGCCGTACGAGAAAACGCATTTTGCCCGGAAACTGTGCCTCACCGGCATGCAGGCCCTCGACCGAACTGCGATGCAGGACCGGAAACAGGTTGCCGGACAGAAACCGGCCTTTTCCGGGATAATAGATATCGACAGACAGGTAGGTTCCCTGAGGCACAGCCATCTCCACGGGATCTGATGTGAAGTCCTCGCCAGGGGCTAATGTGCGCCAGGGCATTCCCTCGAACAGAAGCGGGTGGGCCTTGCTGATCAAGTTGCCATCCTCCCCGCAAAGGGAGATCGCCGCTCCCCCGATTTGCACGGGTTTGCTTCCGTACCGGTTTGACACACGGATTCGCGCGCCTTTTCCGGGAGGATTCACGCGGATCACCGTGCGGAATGTCTGGTTGTCAAACGAGGCCGGTACACGGGTCATGTTCGTATGCGCAATGCTCCATACGCCCAGCCAGTGAGATTCCGAGTCCTGCCCTGCTGCAGTCGTGGTGTCATTCTGCATGTTGTCCCCTTTCTGTCGAAATGAAGGTTGATTCTCTTGCAAATAGTCGATTTTCGACTTTTTCATGCAAGCTGCATTTTGCAACTTGCATGCGTCCGGCGGCAAATGCCGCCGGATGGCACCGAATCGCGTAATTTGGTGTGTTGAAGGCACAAAATGTGCCTTCAACATGCAGGATGTCAGAGATATCCTGCATAAAAACTCACAAAAGTGAGTTTTTACACCAGAATCAAGGTTCTGAATTCCATGCTACCGCAGCTGCAGTTCCACCGGACAATGGTCCGATCCCTGCACGCCGGGGTGAATCAGCGCATCGTGCATGATCGGCGACAGCTGCTCCGAAACGCAGAAATAATCGATGCGCCATCCCACATTCTTTTCGCGTGCCTTCATCATGTAGGACCACCAGGTATAGGCATCGGTCTGATTCGGATAAAAATGCCGGAAACTGTCTACGAACCCGGAATGAAGCAGATCGGTGAACTTGCTCCGTTCTTCATCGGTGAATCCGGCGTTTTTCCTGTTTGTCTTCGGATTCCGCAAATCGATTTCCTTGTGGGCGACATTCAAATCACCACAGAAGATGACGGGCTTTTTCCGGTTCAGTTTACCCAGCCAGATCCGGAAATCATCCTCCCACTGCATCCGGTAGGGCAGCCGCGCGAGTTCGTTCTGCGAGTTGGGCGTATAGACCGTGACAAGAAACCAGTCGGGATACTCCGCGCAGATCACGCGGCCTTCCTGATCGTGCAGGGCCAGGCCGATGCCCGTCGAGACGGAAATCGGTTCCTCCCGCGTGAAGATGGCCGTTCCCGAGTATCCCTTCTTGACGGAATAATTCCAGTATTGGTGATACCCTTGCAGCTCCAGCTCGATTTGCCCTGCGGAAATCTTGGTCTCCTGCAGGCAGAAGATATCCGCGTCGAACCCGTTGAAATATGCCAGAAACCCTTTTTGAACGCAGGCCCGGATGCCATTGACGTTCCATGAAATCAACCGCTTCATGCAATCCTCCCGTTTTTCGACCGTATTGAACCGCGATTATCCCGCAAATGCGGTGTCATTGCGCATGCCATGCATATTTCATCCACATCATTGTACCACCTTCAGGCAATGGGATTGTACCACCTTCAGGCAAAGGGGAAACGCTGTGAAAAAGGAGCTTCCACCTCAGCGAAAGCTCCTTCCGTCCAATCTGCCGATTTCCAATCTGCCGATTTCAAACTTGTCATATTCAAACCTGTCGATTTCAAACCCGCATCATTCCGACAGCCATCGTGTTATTGAATGAGCATCCGCTTGTAGGATGCGAGACGAACCTTGGCATTGGCTTCCGCCAGCTGGAAGAGTTCATCGGCCACATCCGGGAAGGTTTGCTTGAGCGAGGTGTAGCGGACTTCTCCCGCCAGGAAGGCCTGGAAGTCTCCCGTCGGTTCCTTGGAATCGAGCACGAACGGGTTCTTGCCCTGCTGCGCGAGTCCCGGGACATAACGCCACAAGTGCCAGTAACCGCATTCCACGGCTTCCTTCTCCCGGGTCTGCGTCTTCGCCATGCCATACTTGATGCCATGGTTGACGCACGGCGCATAGGCGATGATGATCGAGGGACCGTCGTGGGCTTCCGCTTCGAGGATGACCTTCATGAACTGGTTGACATCAGCACCCATGGCAACCTGGGCCACATAGACATAGCCGTAGGATGTGGCGATGAGACCGAGATCCTTTTTGCGCATCTTCTTGCCGGATGCCGCGAATTTCGCGACCGCGCCTGTCGGAGTAGACTTGGAAGCCTGTCCGCCGGTGTTGGAGTAGATTTCAGTATCAAACACGAGCACATTGACATTCTCGCCGGAAGCCAGGACATGATCCAGCCCGCCGTAGCCAATGTCATAGGCCCATCCGTCTCCACCGACAATCCATACGCTCTTCTTGATGAAATAATCGCGCTTCTTGCCAAGTTCCTCAACCAGTGCGTCGCAATCCTCACAACAGGACTTGTAGGTGTCCAGTGCCGCGATGAGCAGCGCAGAAGCCTTCTTGGAGCCGTCTGCATCCTCTCGCGCGGCAATCCATGCTTCCGCGGCAGCCTTCATATCGGCCGGCGCGCATGTGGACGCGATGACCTGCTTCATTGTGTTTTCAACATGATCCCGAATCTGTTTCACGCCAATCGACATGCCCAGGCCATATTCGGCGTTGTCTTCG
>JANYKF010000467.1 GCA_025361665.1 Clostridiaceae bacterium | reverse complement strand
AGGGTTCACCTTCGGAGATGCCAAAAACGTGCTTGGCTTCACGCTGGATGGCACGACGGCGGCCATTCCGACCCAATATGTACGGTTTGTCCGCAACGCCATGTCCATGTCCGTTCCGATCACCGGATATGACGTGATGTTTCCATTTGCCTACGAGACGGCGACCCTCACGGACACGGCAACAGGTCTGACCTTCGCAGTTAACCCGCAAACACGCATCCTCACGTTGTCCCGGAATGGATCGGAAGTTTACCGCGAAGATTTCGAGAAGAGGTTTGATGAACTTCGAGCCACATACGGCGTGGGTTCCAGCCAGACCGAGTTCACACTGAAACCTGAAGAACTGATCTTTGATTCCCTGGCGGGCGACCTGCACATCCGCCTGGTCATTCGTCAAATCGACGGGAATACCGCCCCTGATGCGGCGAGTGGCATGAAATCGGGAAATGCGGAAGGCTGGCTGCTGGTCGGCATGCCGTAAGGCTGGCTTCTGGTCGGCATGCCGTAAGGCTTCTGGGCAGATGAACCGAAAAGGTCATGCCGGATGGTACCGTTCCCTTCCGGTTCACTTCCCGACCTGCAGCATGCGGTCGAGACAGACCTTCGCCTTCAGACGGACGGCCTCCTCCACGGTGATTTCATACTTGCCGTCGCGCAGGGATTCATACACGCTGGTCAAGGTTGTCTTCTTCATGTTCGGACAGACAAGCCCGGTGGACATCAGGTAGAACTTCTTGTCCGGGCTGTCTTTCTGCAGCTGGTGAAGCACACCCATCTCGGTCCCGATGATGAATTTGCGGGCCACGCTGTTCCTCGCGAAATCGATAATCTGTTTCGTGCTGCCGACGAAATCCGCCAGGGCCACGATGTCGGGCTTGCATTCGGGGTGTACCAGCAGGACGGCATCCGGATGCAGCGCTCGCATCTTCAGCACCTCATCCTTCCGGATCCGATGGTGGGTGATGCAGTAGCCATCCCACAAGATGATGTTTTTTTCCGGAACCTGTGCCGCCACCCAGGAACCCAGATTCTGATCGGGAACAAACAGGATGTCCCTTTCCGGAATGGAGCGGATGACATCGACCGCATTCGAGGACGTGCAGCAAACGTCGCATTCGGCCTTCACCTCGGCCGTGGTGTTGATGTAGCAGACCACCTTCACGCCGGGTAATTCCGCTTTTCTCTTCCGGAGCGCCTCTCCCGTGACCATGTCGGCCATCGGGCAGCCGGCGTGGATTTCGGGAAGCAGGACGGTCTTTTCCGGAGAAAGGATTTTCGCGCTCTCCGCCATGAAATGAACCCCGCAGAAAACGATGACGGTGGCCGGACTCGCCGCACAGTACCGAGCGAGGGCGAACGAATCTCCCGTCATATCCGCCGCGTCCTGCACTTCGCCTATCTGATAGCTGTGTGCCACAATCACGGCATCACGCTCTTTTTTCATCCTCTGAATTTCCTGAATCATCCCTTCCCTGTCCATGCTGCTGTCCTTTCATCCCGACCCGCCATGCGGCCTTCCCGCATCTGCATTGTACCACAGGCGCACGGCGGACGGGAAAGTCGCTGCCACCATCTGCTGCTTTCTGCCATCTGCTGCTTTCTGCATCCGTCCCTTCGCGCGCATCCGGAAGGCCATCATTTTTTCGTTACGCTTGTCATAAAGACCCCCAATCCCGTCCCTTCGCGCGCATCCGGAAGGCCATCATCCTTTCGCACGCATCCAGACGGCCATTTCCCCTATGCCGCGGTTGCTCCAGGCATAATAGGGAATCGCCGTCAATGAAACGGTTTCTTCAGCGAACCCCGCCCCGGCAGCAGGCAGTGGCCGATACAGATCCCCATTGTCCCAACCAGTTTCAACCATGCGCGCTCCTTCCATCGAAACAGTCGCGACACCACCCAGCAAATCGGGTTCAAACAAAGTCTGCATGGGTGTTTTGTGCAGCAGGGACAATGCGGGGAGATTCACACCGTTGTCTGCTTCCTCGAAGCAATAGACCAGCGGACCGCGTTGAACCGCCACCTTGCCGGCATCGGCGCGAACCCTCGGGTGCGCTTTCACCAGCATGGGACTCAAATCCAAGTCCAGCACGAGGGTGTCTCCGGGCTGCCAGACCCGATCGACACAGGCATAACCGTCCTTCATGAGCGGACCGGCCTCAGTTGGTTCACCGCAGATGGAAAGCGCCGCACCCTGCGACCATCCGGGAATGCGGACGCCAAGCACGAAGGCCTCTTGCGGGAACGCCATCCCTTTCTTAGCCTCCATGCGAAACGTCATCTTTCCGTCCCATGGATACCCTGTTTCCTGGACAAGGCGCACCATGCCATCTTGAAGAGGGATATCGGCGACACTCCCGATGAACAGGTGGGCGAAAACCGCACGACCGGATTGCGTGTAAATGTATTCCCCGAGAGAAGTCATCAGTCGCGCAAGGTTGGGCGGGCAGCAGGCGCAGCCGTACCAGTTCGGTCGTTCGGGGAGGACGTGATGTTTGCCGGGATCCTTCGCAGAGGCTTCCGGCTGCACTTCCAGCGGGTTCACATAGAAAAAATGCCGTCCGTCCATCGCCATGCCGCTGAGGACGGAATTGTAGAGCGCACGCTCCATCACATCGGCATAAAGCCGGTTTGCGCCGAATTGCAGCATCCGGTGGGCAAGGAAAACCAGGCCGATGGACGCGCAGGTTTCCTGATAGACTGTGTCATTCGGCAGATCGTAGTCGAAGGTGAAGGCTTCGCCATGCACGGTCTGCCCAATGCCGCCGGTAATGTACATCTGCTTCTCGGCGATGTTCCGGAACAACCGCTCGCAGGATGCCTTCAATTCCTCATCTTCCGTTTTCAGTGCGATGTCCGCCATGCCGGAATACAGGTAGACGGCGCGCACCGCGTGTCCCACGGCTTCTTCCTGCTCGCGGACCGGCTTGTGGGCCTGGTTGTAGGCAAGATTCGGTTCCCGTGCCTGAATTCTCTGTTCCCAATGGGAGATGCGGCCATGGCGCTCCCAGTCTTCGAGAAAAAAAGCCGGCTTCTGTCCGCGTTCATCGATCATGAAACGGGAAAGATCCAGGTATTTCACATTGCCGGTTGCACGATATAGTTTCACAAGCCCGAGTTCCACTTCCTCATGACCGTCATATCCCCTCATTTTGCCGGGCTCCGGTCCGAACACGGTATCGATGTGGTCGGCATACCGGCACATCACGTCCAGCAACGCGCGTTTCCCGGTTCCCTCGAAATAGGCGGCGGCCGCTTCCATCATGTGCCCGGCGCAGTACAGCTCATGGCATTCCAGCAGGTTCGTCCAGCGCTTTTCCGGCTCCTTCAGGATATACCAGGTATTCAGGTACCCATCCGGCCACTGCGCTTTCGCGATCAGATCGATGACACTGTCGGCCATCGCCTCCAATTCGGGATCGGGGTGTGTTTTCAAGCTGTACCCGACGGCCTCGAGCCATTTGGCCAGATCGCTGTCCTGAAAAACCATCCCGGCGAATTCTCCTTCGGCCTCTCCCGCGGCGATTCGGAAATTCTGAATCGCATGGCTGGGTTCCGCTCCTGCAACACGGTCATTCAAGGCTTCCCACTGGAACGGGATGACCGTGTTCCGGACAAGATCCAGCGTGTTCGACCAAAAACCTTCCGTGAGCGATACCTGGCCCAATGATACCGGGCTGACAGCCTGTTTCATATTCCAACCTCCTGCGAACCGTCCTGCTTTCATTCTCCATCTTGCGTCTGAGCCTGTTCAACTGATCCTCTTCCGATTCTATTGTACCAATCCGGGAAGGGATATGCGACCCATGAAACCGGTGATTGGGTGGACATTTCAGACATCAACCCTTATGATGGGATTACGGAGAAAGGGGGAACCTGTATGGAACCCATGCATGTCATCGATCCCACAACCCTTGCAGGCAACGTATTCAAGACGATCGGAAGCGACTGGATGCTCATCACCGCGGGGCCTCCGGAGCATTGGAACACCATGACGGCCAGCTGGGGCGGAATGGGGATTCTCTGGAACAAAAACGTGGTCTTCTGCGTGATACGTCCAGGCAGGTACACATTTGAGCACATGGAGAAACATGGCCATTTCTCGCTGAGCTTCTTCGATGAATCCTGGCGAAAGGCGCTCAACCTCTGCGGTACGGAATCCGGACGCGATATTGACAAAGCGGCTGCGACAGGCTTGATTCCAATCCCCGGGAATCACGGCACCGTGACGTTCGAGCAGGCCCGCCTCGTGTTCGAGTGCAAAAAGCTTTACTGGCAGGATTTGAATCCCGATGCTTTTCTGGACGAAAAACTGATGGGCCATTATCCAATTCGCGATTTTCACAGAATGTACTTCGGAGAAATTCTGGAATGCCGGAGGAAAGCATGCCCGACCTAGAAAACCTTCGCAACATCGGCATTGTCGCCCATGTCGATGCGGGCAAGACCACCATTACGGAGAACCTGCTGTACCTGACCGGCCTGATTCGGTCCATGGGCAGCGTGGATAAGGGAACCGCCCATACGGATTACCTGGACATTGAACGTGAGCGCGGCATTTCCGTTCGCGCCGCGTCCACCACGATCCGGTGGCGGGGAGTGGACATCAACCTAATCGACACGCCGGGCCACATGGATTTCACGGCGGAAGTGGAACGATCCCTGCGCGTCCTGGACGGGGCAGTTTTGGTGCTTTCCGCCGTCGAGGGTGTTCAGGCACAGACCGAAATGATCTGGAAAGCCCTTCAGGCACGGGATCTTCCAACGATTCTCTTCATCAACAAACTGGACCGTATCGGTGCCAACCCAGACCGTGTCATGGAGGAAATCAAACGGTTTCTCACTCCCGCCATTCTTCCGGTACAACGTGTATCCGGCTTGCAGGCGGATAATCCGACCATCACAGGTCTGTTCGCGGACCCGGCATCAGGAACCAGTTCCCTTCCATCGGATGACTGGACGGAGCGGCTTGCCGAAGGGGATGATGCCCTCATGACCGCCTGGCTGGACGGCAAATCCATTCCGAATGCGGCACTGAAGGAAAGCCTCATTCGGCAGACCCGCAAGGCCAAGATTTTTCCGGTGATGTTTGGAGCCGCTTTGAAGGATATAGGCATGGAGCCGCTGCTGGATGCCATCCTGGACTATCTGCCACCGCCTGCCGGCGATGCGGACAAGCCGCTGGCCGGCGTCATTTTCCGTTTGGAGCAAGACAAGGCGATGGGGCGGATCGCGCATGTCCGCCTGTACAACGGCACCCTCAAGAACCGGGACCTGGTGGAAAACATCACACAGGGCACCCGAGAGAAAGTCACGCAAATCCGGAAGGTTTATGCAAGCAAACATGAAGACACCGGCCTGCTGAAGGCCGGCGACATCGCATCCGTCTGCGGCATGGGCCGTACGCGCATCGGGGACATATTGGGCAACACCGACGGGATTCCGGCCGCGTCCCATATGGCCGTCCCCCTGCTGCTGGTGCAGGTCTTCACCGAAAAGGATGCGGAGATTCCGGCGATGGTGGCCGCCCTGCAGGAATTGTCCGACGAGGACCCGCTGCTGGGCCTTGAATGGATCAAGGAAGAGCGGAAGCTTCATGTGAAAATCATGGGGGCCATCCAGCTGGAAATGCTGGGAAGCCTCCTGAAAAGCAGGTTCGGACTCACAGCAGCTTTTGGTCCTCCCACGGTCATCTATAAGGAAACTCCAGCAAAATCTGCTACGGGATACATATCCTATACCATGCCGAAACCATGCTGGGCCATCCTGGAGTTCTACATCCAGCCGCTGCCCAGGGGCTCCGGACTCCGCACCGGCGGATGGGTGCGAGAGGAAAAACTGCATCAGCGCTATCAGAACCAGGTCTGGCAGGCCTTGCCGGATGCCCTGCGCCAAGGCCCGCTCGGATGGGAAGTCACGGATTTGGAAGTGACGCTGTTGAACGGCGAACATCATATATTTCATACCCATCCGCTCGATTTCGTCACGGCCACCCCGATGGGCATCATGAACGGCTTGGTGAACACCGGCACCACTTTGCTGGAGCCGATGACGC
>JANYKF010000450.1 GCA_025361665.1 Clostridiaceae bacterium | reverse complement strand
CTTGCTGGTGATTTCCCGTCAAGCATGTAAAGTCTGCACACACGAGAAAACAACGGCGATTGCACCTTGTCACGGGTACGCTGAAACCGAGGGTCCAGGGCTTGTTTCCGCTTCCAGCCACCGCAGATACCGGATGGCTTCCGCCCGTTCGAACCCGCACATCTCAATGGAAGGACGCAGCGCCTTGCAAACGCCGGGTCGATCCGGCGCGCCAAACAACCCGCAGAGACGACTCACCGAAAGGTGGACGCACCGGACCCCGGCCGGTTTGCCCGAAGGCATGCCGGGTATCGGCGAGGAAATGGATATCTCGATGCAGCACGCACCGCATCCGGCCCTGCATTGCATGGCGGCTCCCTGCGTTTCAGATTCCATGGCGGCTCCTTGGCGATTGAAAACGATGCATGCGCTCAACCCATCTTTCCGGTTGCCAAATCCGAAATGCGGTGATAGTCGCCGGTTTCAGGCAAATCCCCGAGGACGCCTTCCACCAGCCAATCCATCGCGACGATCTGGTCGTGGGAAGCCACTTCGCCATCCTCCACCCGGAGCTTGCCGGATGCGTCATAGACCGGCCCTGTGAAAGGATTGAAGATATTCGACTCAATGGCGTTCCGGATGACATCCAATAATTTTTGGGTTTCCCTGGGAATGATGTTGCGCGCATAGAAGAAATCCAGCAGACCGGAATCCATTCCCCACCAGTAGTTCCGGATCGGGTTGCCCGCCGAGACATCCGCGCCGATGCGCATGGTGCCGGACATGATGCTTCGCAGAACTTTCTCGTAGAAAATGCCCCAATTCCATACGGGAACCGCCAGATAGCGATCCGGTACGATTTGTCCCGCCGCGTCGCGCACGATGGTGAAGACCCCGTATTCCGGCGCGAAATTCCGGTTGGCCAGGGTGTTGTGGTGGGAAATGACATCCACGCCCTGCGTGGCCAGCCTTTCCATTGGTTCCTGGCTTACGCCCTTCGAAGTGTCCCACTTCAGGGTCCATTCGACGCTGACGAGTGCGGATGGCCTGACCATGCGCGCCCCGAGGGCGAATGCATTGATGCCGCAGAGGACGTCCGGCGTGGGGAATGTGGCGACATAGCCGAGAAGGTTGCTCCGCGACATGACGCCCGCCACGATGCCGCACAGGAAACGGGGTTCGTGGATCCTGCCGAAATACGTGTTCACGTGCTTGAAGGAATGCCAGCCCGAGCAGTTCATGAACGTGACTTCCGGATGCTCCATCGCCACCTTCAACGTAGCATTGAGCAGGGGCGGACTGGTGGTGAAGATGACCTTGCAGCCGGACTCGACGAGTTCATTGAGCCGGGTGGCCGCTTCCATGCCTTCCGGAAGGCCGTGGATGCTGTAGGTCTGAACCTGGTCCTTCAGTTCGCTTTCCACGTGCATGCGGCCCAACTCATGCGAGTAGGCCCAGCTGGACGTCCTGTTGTCGTTCGCATACGCGAAGCCGACCTTGATGCGTTCCGTTCGCGTACGCTGCGTCAGACGCCCGAAGAGGCCGACTTCCTGTTTCCGGGTCGGCGTTGTCTGGACTATGGCGTCAGTTGTCGCATGGGATTCGATTTCCATGAGAAAACGCTTCAGCATCGGCCGCAGGGTGTCCGCATCGTATGAATCGGGCACGCCATGGATCTTCATGAAGTCCAGCATGGCGTCGCCGGTGGAAACGGGCAGCCGTTCTCCGCCCAGTTCGCGGTAGCACCGGCGGAACGTGCGGTAGACACCGTCCAGGAAATACCTGAACCTGGCATTGTAATCGGATAGGCGGGTTTGCGGGTAGAAATCCCGGATGAGTTCCCAGAGTTCGCCGAAGCTTTCCTCGCGGGTCATCCAAATCTCGTTGATCCCGGTTTGCTTGTAAAAGTCCAGAAAGGCGTAATAGAGCCTGATGTCCTTGTCGTTCTCATCATATTTCGGAATGAGGCGGCTGACCTCCGCATGGTAGTATTCCATCTCGCAGTAGCGAAGCACGGAGACGCGCTTGTTGCCTTCCACCACGTAAAACCAGTTGAGATATTCGTAGACCTTGATCGGGTCGCGAAGCCCCTCCTCCTGCTGAATGTCATATACGCCCTGCCATTTTTCGGCGAACTCCGTATTCTCAGACATCAGGGGGGCGAAATTCCGCGCGAAGCAGATGCTGCGCAGATAGGTGTAGGTGCCCTTGATTTTTTCAATTGGGATCTCCACCACGCCCAGACTGACTTCCGACACAATGTCGATGTTTTTGAGAACGCCGTCCAGGAACGGCAGGTATCCATTCCTGCCCTGGGAGATGTAGGATGAGTATTCCTTTTGCCCCAACCGCTTGGCGGCCGAGTAAGCCAGCATGTCATGCGCCATTGCGGTGTTCCGCCTTTCCCGCCGTGCTGTGGGAATCAGTCCTTTTCCAGTGCCTTCCGCATCCATTCCGCCGCTTGCGCCGGCTGCCTGCCGGACTTGACGTCCGTGAGCAGATCATGGAGGATCCGGAGCGCCATGATGGCCTGCCGTTCCGAGATGAGTCTCTGCTCAAGCGCATCGGCCAGCTCATCGAGATCGATGATTTCGACCTGCCCGTCCGGCAGGATTCTGACATCCGCAAGGAGATCCCGGAGTTGATACGTGTCGTTGTCCGGGTCGTAGCTGATATCCACCAAATCGACATACCAGTAGAGCATTTCACCGGCGGCATCCATGAACCGGCTCACCTTGATGCCTTCTTCCAGAAAGAGGCAGGACATGCCGTGGTCGAAATCGGCACGGGGCCGGATGGGTTGCCATGAAGTCACAAGATGGGCCTGGTCGCGATACAGCAGCCGGTCTCCGGAAATATCCACCGTTTCGGGGGGAATGTAACGGATGCGTAAGATTTTTGGCATAACTCCCTCATTTCATCAGGTTTCTCTTATTATACCCAATGAACCGGGTATTCACACCGAAAAAGGCTGTCTCTTTTGAGACGTCCTTTTCGATATCCTTCACACCGAAAAAGGCTGTCTCTCGCAAGACAGCCTTTCTGACAGGATCCTTCTTTTTTTCCCACATCGCCCGGCTATCGCTTCGGCAGCGAACCGGCAGCGAACGTGCGGACTCCGCCGCGGACAGCCAGCCTCAGTTGTCGGGATACTCCGATTCGTCGATGATGAACGGCTGGGCTGGGATGATGGGTGCGTATTGCTTGCCGCCCTCAATGTCCAGTTCGATGTCGCGGTACTTTGGCATGCCGGTTCCAGCCGGAATCAGCTTGCCGATGATGATGTTTTCCTTGAGGCCCAGAAGCGGGTCGATTTTGCCTTTGATGGCGGCCTCGGTGAGCACGCGCGTGGTTTCCTGGAAGGATGCGGCGGACAGGAACGATTCCGTGGCCAGCGAAGCCTTCGTGATACCGAGCAGGGAACGCTTTCCGGTTGCGGGCCGCAGTCCCTGCCGTTCCACGGCAAGGTTCTTCCGCTCGAACTCGAACATGTCCACCAGCGCGCCCGGCAGCATGTCCGTGTCCATGGCCTCGTCGATCTTCACCTTGCGGAGCATCTGGCGGACAATGACTTCGATGTGCTTGTCGCTGATGTCGACACCCTGCAGGCGGTAGACCTTCTGGACTTCCTGCAGCAGGTAGTTCTGCACGGCGAGGATGCCCTTGATTTTGAGGATGTCGTGCGGATTGATGGAGCCTTCCGTCAATTCGTCGCCCGCTTCGACCGCATCCCCATCTGAAACCTTGATGGAGGAGCCGTAGGGAATGAGATAGGTTCGCGCATCGCCATTCACATTGTCCGTCACGACGATTTCGCGTTTTTTCTTTGTTTCCTTCACCTGGACCGTTCCCACGATTTCGGAGATGATCGCCAGCCCTTTCGGCTTGCGTGCCTCGAAAAGTTCCTCTACGCGGGGAAGACCCTGTGTGATATCCTCGCCGGCGACACCGCCGGTATGGAACGTGCGCATGGTAAGCTGCGTACCCGGCTCGCCGATGGACTGGGCGGCGATGAAGCCGACTGCCTCCCCGACATTGCAGGGTTCGCCCAGGGCCAGGTCGATGCCGTAGCATTTCGCACAGACGCCGATTTTCGCCCGGCAGTTGAGGGCGGAACGGATGATGATCCGATCCAGTCCCGAAGCCTGCACCCGGATGGCAGTCGGTTCATTGATCAGTTCGTTCGCCTTCACAAGCAGCTCGCCTGTCTGCGGATGGATGAGATCCTCGGCGGCATATCGGCCCGTAAGCCGTTCCGCCACGTCTTCGATGATCTTGCCGCTTGCCATGACCGGTTTGATCCGGATGCCCTCTTTCGTGCCGCAATCGATGTGGCGGACAATGACGTCCTGCGATACGTCGACCAGGCGACGGGTGAGGTAGCCCGAGTCTGCGGTGCGGAGCGCTGTGTCGGCGAGTCCTTTTCGAGCCCCATGGGTAGAAATGAAGTACTCCAGGACGTTCAGGCCTTCGCGGAAATTCGAGCGGATCGGGATTTCAATCGTTTCGCCGGAGGTATCGGCCATCAGGCCGCGCATGCCCGCCAGCTGGCGGATTTGGTTGATGTTTCCGCGGGCGCCGGAGTCCGACATCATGAAGACGGGGTTGAACTTGTCAAGGGACTTGATGAGGGCGTTCTTGACGTCTTCCGTTGTCTTCGACCAGGCCGTGATGATGGCGCGCTTGCGCTCGTCCTTGCTGTAGAGGCCGTTTCGGAAATTCTTCTCGATTTCGTCGACCTTGCGATCGGTTTCCTCGAGATAGCGCTGCTTCACTTCCGGAATGACCATGTCGGAGATGCCCACCGTGATCGCGCTCCGGGTGGCATATTTGAATCCCTGCGCCTTGATCAGGTCGAGGACTTCCGCCGTCTTGTTCGTTCCGTTCATCTTGATGCACTTGTCGATGATGACGCCCAGTTCTTTCTTGTTCACGATGAAGTCCACTTCGTAATTGAACGCATCCTCCGGATTCGAACGATCCACGAACCCAAGGTTCTGTGGAATGGCCTGGTTGAAGATGATCTTGCCGACCGTGGTCGGGATGATTCTGGACTTGTCGACCCCATCGATTTTCCGGGTGACGCGGACACGGACGCGGGCATGCAGGGTGACGGCACCGGTGGCATAGGCCATGAGGGCCTCGTCCGGGCTGCTGAAAGCCTTGCCTTCCCCCTTTTCCTCCTTGATCACGATTCCCTCCGCATTGCGGGTGGTCTCCTTCACCAGGGTCAGGTAGTAGGAACCGAGCA
>JANYKF010000396.1 GCA_025361665.1 Clostridiaceae bacterium | reverse complement strand
GGAAGACTTCCTGCACACAAACGCAGCGGGGATCGGCACTGTCGAGGAACTGCCGAATGCTCCCGAATCCTATGCCCGCCATCTGATCAACCTGTGCGATGCGGAGTTGTTCCGAAAAGTCAGGCCCCGCGTCATCGTGGCGTCGGCCAGTGAACGGCTGACGGATTTTCTGAAAAGCCTGTTCACGGCAATTGGCTGCGATGTGGCTGAAGCCCTCGTGCTGAACCGTTTCACGCCCTATATGATCATGCAGGAAACCAATCTGCAGGATGTTCTTTTGTGTGCCTGGCTGGACCGCAACGCCGAGACCGTCATGCTGACGGACAAGGCGGGACGGATGGTTCATGATAACCTGCACCAGCTCCTGACCACCTTGATCCTGTACCGTTCCGTGCCGGGCATTTCCCTGCTGATGCCGGTCAGCCGTCCTTCGGCCGTGGCAAGGATGGCGCAGCGGCATGCCGGAAAACTGACCTGGGTCCGAACGGACGAAGCCGCCCTGGTGCGTGCGCTGATGACACGGGATGTTTTCACGGATGCGTACAACCAGTACCAGCTTCAGTATGATGCCATCGCATCCCTGCTGTTCACGCTGGAGTTCCTGATCCGGAACAATCTGTCTTTGGAAGACGCGATCCGTCAAATCCCGCCATGGCACATGGAAACCCGATCCATCCACTGTCCGTGGGAAATGGTGGGGCGCGTGATGCAGCGCCTCGCCACCGAACCGCATGACGGTACGATCGATATGACGGACGGTGTAAAATTCCAGTTTCCGGGAGGCTGGGTCCTTGTGGTGCCGGATGCGGAACAGCCCATGCTGCGCCTCGTTGCGGAAGGAAAGGACGCGCGTGCGACCCGGAATCTGATGGCACACCATGTCGCGAAGCTCGAATGGATGATAGATTCGCCCTAACAGAAAAAGGGATTCTCCTCAGGAAGTTCCATCAGGAAGTTATTCCGCCAGAATCGCCTCTGCATACGCCAGATCTTCCGGCGTGGTGATTTTGATGTTTCCGTATCCGCCCATGATCATGCGGACTTTCATTCCCATGCGTTCCACAAGCACCGCGTCATCCGTACCGCGAAAACCGTCAAACACCGCCTGCTGGTGCGCCTTCAGGATGATGTCCGGCTTGAAGCCCTGCGGGGTCTGGACCTGCCAGAGGAAGGCGCGATCCGGTGTTTCTATCACCATGTCGAGCATGTCCACCCGCTTGATGGTGTCCTTCACGGGCACACCCACACAGGCCGCCCCCATCGTCCATACGGCCTGTATGCAGGCGCGAATGGCATTCTGCCCGATGAACGGACGCGCGCCGTCGTGGATGAGTACGACGGATTCACTCCCCTCAAGGGCCATCAGGCCGTGATGAACCGATTCCTGCCGTTCTGCCCCGCCATAGACGAGTTTCACCGGCACGTCCGGACACCATTTTTCCATAAGAGCCGATACCTCAAGCCGCTCCTCTTCCCCGATCACAAGCAGAAACCGGTGGACCGTGCCCGACTCTGAAAATGCCTTCACAGTCCTCACCAGGATGGGAATACCCCGAATGGGCAGAAGCACCTTGTTCCTATCCGATTCCATGCGCGAACCCCGGCCGGCCGCCACGATGATGACGGCGACCTCTCCGGGCACATTGACTTCCCTGCGAAACGCCATGGCTCCAATCCCTCCAATGAAAAACAGGTCCACGCAAAGCGGCCGGTTCCGTGTGCGGATGTTTCAGCGTGCAGATGGTTCAGCGTGCAGATGGTTCAGACGATGGCCGGTTCATTTCACAAGGGAAAGATGCGGTTCCCTGTACTTGGCAAATACCATTCGGCCGGCTGAAGTCTGGAGAACACTGGTCACCACCACGCCGACATCCTGCCCCTTGAAACGGCCGCCATCTTCCACCACGACCATGGTGCCGTCTTCCAGATAACCGACACCCTGTCCGGGCTCCTTGCCTTCCTTGATGATGCGGACCATCATCTCCTCGCCGGACAGCGCCACCGGTTTCAGGGCGTTTGCGAGGTCGTTCACGTTCAATACGGGAATATTGCGGATGGCTGCCACCTTCGCCAGATTGTAGTCATTCGTGAGCACGCAGGCACCCATCTCCTTGGCGGAAGTCAGCAGCTGCTCGTCCACTTCCGTCGCGCCTTCCTGGTGGAAACGCTCGATGCGCACCGGCACGCGGGAATCCTTCTTCAAGGCGTTGAGCACGTCAAGGCCCCTGCGCCCCTTGGCACGGACCAGGTCATCATGCGAATCCGCCAGGTGCCGCAGCTCTTCCAGAACGAAGCCGGGCACCACCAGCTCTCCCTCCAGAAAACCGGTTCGGCAGACATCAAGGATGCGGCCGTCGATGATGGCGCTCGTATCGAGGAGTTTCACGGACGCGCCGGGCAAAGACCCGTCCTTCACGCCATGAATGCCTTCATGCCGCTTCATCAGCGCGAAATAGATGCCGGAAAACCCGAACAGCACATTCATCATGATGGCCAGAGTGACACCGAGCACCGGAATGCGGTAGAGCGGAATCGAGACAAGGTTGGCTACGATGAGCCCGGCGATGAGGCCGCCTGCCGCGATGATCATTTCGTACAACGTGACGTGGCCCACGAAAATTTCCGTCTGCTCCAGGGTCGTCGTCATGACGCGGATGAGCCGGCTGCTGAGAAGATACATCATGCCGCCGCATGCCGCTGCGGCGCCCACAAGCCAGAGCGTGCCCTGCGAACTGTCAAGGATGTTCCGCAGGCCGTTCTGGATGAGGAGAAAACGGGTGAGGGTGACGCCCGTGACGGCGCCGGTCAGTCCGAAGGCGAATCGAAGGATCCGATCAAGCATGCGAAGTCCGCTCCTGAAATGCACTGCGACGTCAGCCTGTCTGCAAGGCCGCAATGGGTGCCGGTGCCGGCATCCGTCCTTATTCTGCCGTCAAATGGGAATCTTCATCTTGATGATGTCTTCCACCTCGCAAGGCGGAAGGTTCTTGGCGAGTACAAGCTCGCTGATCAGAATCTGCTTGGCGCTGTTGAGCATCTTGCGCTCGCCCGTGGAAAGGCCGCGGACCCGCTCCCGCTGCACGAGGCTGCGCACGACGTCGGCCACTTCAAAGACATTGCCGCTCTTTATCTTCACCATGTTCTCGCGATACCGTTTGTTCCAGTTGGCGTTCTGCTCGCAGGTTCCGCCTTCCAGGCACTTGAACACGGCATCGGCATCCCCGCGGCCGATCACCCCGCGAATGCCCACATGGTTTGCGTTTCCGACGGGAATCATGACCTTCATGTCTCCCACCGGCATCTTCATGACATAATAACTTTTCTTTTCTCCGAGGATTTCGCGTTCTTCGATGGATTCAATGACACCGGCTCCATGCATGGGATACACAATCTTGTCACCGATACTGTACATACAAACGCCCCTCTGTTACACCCTTCCGCATCTCAGTTCACGGTTCGTAGGCGGAACCGCTGGTGCGATGCCGCACCGTCCGAATGGATCCGTACGGTGCGCAAGCCGTATGGCGGCTTTTCAGCACCGGTTTTCCTGCAAAGGCGGGTATTCACAATTGATCCAAGTATAGCAAACCGACTGACAAAAGTCAAAACAACCCGCATGGCCAACCCGCATGGCCAACCAGCATGGCAACCTCTGAAACAATTACAGGAGAACGTTCTTCGATATTCGGGCCTGAACCAGCCCGGAAAAATGAGCACCCCGCTCCTCAAAATTCCGGTAATATCCATAACTGGCAGCTGCCGGCGAGAGCAGGCAGGCGTGCCCGGGCAGGGTGATTCGAAAGGCAATGTCCACTGCTTCCGCCATGTCCTTTGCCTTGAAGGTTCTGACGAAATCCGGGAGGTTTCCGGTTTCCAAAAGCAAATCAATCATGCGGTGGCCGGTGGCCGGCAGTGCGATGAGGTTCGCGACCGGCCCGCCCGCGAGGAAATCGGAAAGAGGCGTATAATCGATGCCCCTGTCAAGACCGCCGAAAATGAGGGTGTCAACGTTCCCGACCGAGACAACCGCCGCGATGCAGGCTTGGGGAATGGTCGAAATGGAATCATCGAAAAACGAGATGCCCTCTGCGACCGCGACCTGCTGCAAACGGTGGGGAAGTCCCGTGAACGCGTTCAAGGCGGCAATGGCGGCACGGAGCAGGTCCGGTGTCTCCGCCGCGCCGCAGAGCCTGGCCATCAGCAGGGCCGTCTGGAGGCAGTGCAGGTTGTGGACACCCAGCAGCATGCGGTCCGAAAAAACGGTTTCCGGAATGGCGACCGACTCTCCGTCCCTTGCGGCGGGAGGCAGAATCAGCGTTCCCTCCGCCGTGATGTCAAGGCATCTGCGCGTGCCGCCTCCAAGGCCCGACACCCGCGTGAAAACCTGTTCCCCGACAATGGCGAAGTCTCCGGGCCCCTGCAGGCGCAGGAGGTTTTCCTTTGCGGCGGCATACCCTTCGAAGGAATGGTAATGGTCCAGGTGCTCCTCGTACAGGTTCAGGTATATTGCCGCATGGGGTGCATGGCGAACGGTCTCCAGCATGTGGGAGGATAATTCGTACACATACAGCCGTTCCGCTGTGTCCGCTGCGACAGCATCCAGGGCCGGCAGGCCGATGTTGCCCACCATCACCGCATCGCGGCCGCAGGCGCGCAAGGCGGTGCAGACAAGTGCCGTGGTGGTGCTCTTCCCCTTCGTGCCCGTGATGCCGATCGTTCTCCCTCCCAATGCGGATAGAAACAGATCGGTCTGGGAGGTCATCTTTTCCGGCCGGAACAGGTGATCGATGGTTTTCCAGGGGATGCCCGGCGTCTTGAAGATCAGCGAGCATCCGGCAAGGCCGCGGGCGCAGTCCGCGCCGGAAAACACCTGGACGAGGCCCGAAGCCTCTTCACCGGACAACCCGGCCATTTCTGCCGCTTCCCGGTCGGCAACCAGAATGGCCCTGTCCGGAAACAACCGCCGCAGGAAGGCAAGGGTCGATCGGCCTTCCAGACCGAAACCCAGGATGCCGATGCGGTGTGGGGCAAGCTGCTCCCGCATCCATTCAGACACGTGCGTCATGGATGGACCCCCTCTCTGCCGGATCGAGCACCAAAGACAGGAACATGGGCGGAATCCGCAGGGCCAGTTCCGGTTCGATCAGGCGGAATCCGGAAGCTGCCCCATCTGGACGCAATTCCCGGTAGCGACTGAGCAAGGCCCACTCTGGCGCCTCCGGCGGCAAGGAGGCATCGAAGTGGATCCGTTCGAGGCTCCACCGTGTTTCCGCTGCGGTTCCCACACATTCAAACGGCTTCACGGGCGTGAACCCGGCAAGCTCATCAAGGATCGGGATCAGTCCCGCGTCCTCAAGCAGGTTCTTCCCGAACATTGCGGAGGTGGCGGGCACCCCGGCGTGCGCGGCAATCAGGATGAAGACAAACAGGCATTTCGGGCAGCTGCAGCACCAGCGGTTCTCGCGGCTCCCTTTGTTGCAGCTGCGGAATGCCTGATGGTATGCGGGGCAGCGGGCGAATTCCATGGCGATGCGCGCCTCGCTCCACGGCCTCAGCAGACTGAAGTACGTGACGGACGGCGTGAGAAACCGGTGGATGTATTCCGAGAAGTCGGTTTCAAACTCAAGCGATTTCGAATACTGGTGGTTCACCCAGGTGCCCGGCACGGTTGGCTCGTTCGCACTGCCTTCATTCGACAGGACAATGTGGCGGCGCCCCCGCAGCAAGGCGGCCACAACCGCTGTGAAGCCGAGGACGGCGGAATAGGGGACATGCCCGTTGAGAAATCCCTCCCGGTTCATCCGGAACAACTGCGGGTCGAAAACGCGAAACGCCTCTGTCCGCCGTTCCGGTCCATATCCCGCAATGGCGGCCGTATCATAGGACGCTTGCCGCGCACTCAGGAGAAAGCATTCCGGCGTCAACTCCCCGGAAGCCCCAGGCAGATGCTTCAGGAGTTCAAGTGTGACCACTGAATCCTTTCCTCCGCCCACCGGGACAAGACACCCGGCCGTATCCGGCTGACCGGTGGGGTGGACAGGGGCCCCCGGCGAAGATCCGATTCGGACATATCCGTCATCCGGCACATGACCATATATCCCGTTCAGCCAATAGAACTCGCCAAATCCGTGCGTATAAAGCTTTTCCCAGAAAACGGACTCCTCCGGCGACAGTGCGCCCGCACAAACCGTGAAATTCATGGGGCAGGCAGTTTTCCAGTAGCTGACGCCCTCCGCCAGGCCCAACAGGAAAACGGCATGGATGAATAGCGGATCCGTGATGGCGAGAAAGGGTTCATCATGCCCCTTGAACCGAACGAGGTGTTCCAGGGAGATAAGCGTGTCCCGGCCCTGGATGCGGTAGTTGAACCGGCATTCAATCACGCCGGCCGATGCCGATATGTGAAAGGATTCGTAGGAAAACATGTCGAATTTCGCGCGCAGCGCGAGAAAACGGTCAAGGCTCATGGAAGTTCCTTTCCATATCAACCTGAAAATGCGTCATTGGGTAATGAAAATCCAATCAATCATAGGCGCATTTTCATGGCTTGCTGGTGATTTGTCGCGAAGCATGTGAAGTCTACCTGTCATCGCGTCAGCAGGACGGCCTGCGCGACGGCCAATGAACGCTCGTGCGAAAGGCTGATGGCCAGATCTACGCCGTTGAGTTTGCGAAACGTCTTCTCCGCGGCGCCATACAGTACAACATAAGGCCTTCCACCGGGAGCCTGCAGGATTTCGATGTCCAGAAACGAGGCGCTGGAACCGATGCCGGTGCCAAAAGCTTTCGAAACAGCCTCTTTGGCCGCAAAACGGACCGCCAGGCTGTTCATGTGGCTCGCTCCGCGATTGCGGCAGCATTCCTGTTCGGCGGGGGTGAATATCCTGTCGAGGAACCGGGAGCCCTGTCGTTCCACTGCCAAACGGATTCGCGCGATATCGATGATGTCCACGCCGCAGCGGATACCCATGCATTTTCCTCCAAATCGGCACCGGCAGAGCCCCCTCGTGATTCTCCCCTGAAAATGCGCTGTTCGGGTAGTGGAAATCAAATAAATCATGAGCGCATTTTCATGGCTTCCCGGTGGTTCGCCGCGAAGCACGTATAGTCAACATGCCATCGGCCATCGTCCTGGAACCCGCAATCCGGATGTGCGAACTGAGGTCGCACCGCGAAACCATTATAGCACGCATCCTCATGCAATCTCCATATCGTTCCCGCATCTCGTGTTGTTCCCTCATCGCGCGCGTCCTCTGACAATCCCCGGCATTGTTCCCTCATCGCGTGCGTCCTCACAATATCTCCACATTGTTCCTGTATGATGGGTTTGTGTCAAAATCCACGGCATCGGTTGCCCGTTCAGGGGTGGACACCATGAAATTCAGCCTGCGCACAAAACTCACCATCTCCTTTGCCGCCACGGCCTTGATCTGCGTCCTGCTGATAGGGATTTTGACGAATGTCCAGTTGGAGAAGCATTTCCGCGATTATGTCCAGCAGAACCAGGAGAAGCAGAACCGAGAGATAGCGGGTCTCCTCTCCGCAAAAATGCAGAAGGACGGCCAATGGGATGCGAAATCCATCCAGGATTTGGGCGTTTTCGCCATGGAGCAAGGGTTGATCGTCCAGGTCAAAAATGGGAAGGGCGAAATGATCTGGGACGCTTACTCCTACAACGAAGGAATGTGCCGGCAAATGATCCAGGACATGTCACGCAACATGCAGGCCAGCTATCCAGGCTGGAATGGAAGGCTGACCACGCAGACCCTTCCCCTCATGCAGGGGGCCGATCAGCTGGGAACCGTCGATATTGCCTATTATGGCCCCTTCTATTACGACGCCGCCGATACGCATTTCATCAAGACGCTCAACGGCATCTTCATTGCCGTGGGATTCTTTTCACTGCTTCTGGCACTCGCATTCGGCGTGCTGCTTTCCCGGCGAATCAGCAAGCCCATCTCGCACGTCATCCATATCGCCCAATCCATTGGAAAGGGAACCTATGGCGTCAGAATCCATGAGAAATCCAGCACCACTGAAATCGATCAGTTGTCGGACACGGTAAACCAGTTGGCTGAATCCCTGGAGAGTCAGGAAAAACTCAGAAGGCGATTGACCGGTGATGTCGCCCATGAGCTCAGGACCCCTTTGACCACCTTGCAGACGCATCTTGAAACCATGATCGACGGGATATGGGAACCGACGACGAAAAGGCTGGAAAGCTGCCACGAGGAAATTCTTCGCATTTCCCGCCTGGTGAGTGATTTGGAAAAGCTGGCACAGTATGAAAGCGATTCCTTGAATCTGGACAAGACGGAGTTTCCTGCTGAAGATTTCCTGCGGCGATTGCTGCAGACCCTTGAGACAACCCTTGATCAAAAAAAGATTACGGCCATCATTGACGCGGATGGCTGCCTGTTCCATGCGGACAAGGACAAAATGAGCCAGGTTGCCCTCAACCTTGTTGCAAACGCCATCAAGTTCACCCCTGCGGAAGGAAGGATCGTACTCACAGCCAGGCAATTCCCTGAGGGCACGCATTTCACGGTTTCCGACACCGGTGCGGGGATTCCCCTGAAAGATCTTCCCCATGTCTTTGAGCGCTTTTACCGGGCCGACGTGTCCAGAAACAGGACCACCGGAGGTTCCGGGATTGGGCTGACCCTCGTGAAAGCCATTGTGGAGGCTCATGGGGGAACCATCACAGTGTCCAGCGAAGAAGGGAAGGGAGCCTCTTTTTCAATGATGATCCCGAATCGAAAAGCCGGATCATAGGCTGTCCGGCAGACCCGTCATGAGCCGGAATGCAGACAAAACACCGGCCATCCTCCATAAAATCTCCATGAGTTTGTGCGATACTCATCACAGATTATACCCAGAGGGGGTATTCAAGCTATCAAAGGGGGGGTTATAACATGATAATTGGAAGAGGCGGAAATTTGGCAATGGTGCAAAAGGCACTGATTGTGGCCGTTCTGGCTACTGTGCTTGTAATGGCCGGATGTTCGGCAACGGATGTGGTGGGAAGAATATCGGCCACTTCCTTTGAAAGTGTTCTGACTGCAATGGGAGATAAAGTAACCACGGACGAAATGAACAACGGCTGGTCCCTGCAGTCCCCTGGTGGAGAAAGGCTGGTATGGAGCAAGGACTTCAGTGCTGCCGGGAAACCCGATTTGATGATGGAATTCAACGCGCAGCCGTTTCTCGATGCCGGACTGGATCCGAAAAAACTGCCGGAAGGAACCTATTGGTATGATCCGGCCACGAAACTCCTGATGGTCCATTCTGAACAGGGTACGGACAAATTCACCAATACAGGTGACACGAAACCTATGGATACCTTCAGGCAAATCATCGCAACCCATCGGAACATCATCGGATACCATGAAAAACTGGACCATTACGGCATCGCATTCGGGAACGGCAATATGTTCGAATGGGCCAAGGACATGGCAGCCAACGACAAGGACATTGTTTTCGTCTTGAATCCCCAGCCCTTCATCGACGCGGGGGTAGACGCCGCCGCAATCAGGGAATGGCTCTTCGCCAAAGTGGAGATCAAGGATGCGAACGGGAAAAAAGAGCTGGTGGACAAGTTCCTGAAGCCATACAACCTGAAATAGGCGCAAGATCCTGAAGCACAAAGGGAGGAACGAACATGCCTTTGCGAATCAAGAAAACCATCAGCATCGGTGGAATGACCTGCACGCAGTGTGAAAAAGCGATTCAGCGGGTGCTGACTTCCATCGAGGGGGTTTCCGGAGCCGCCGCCAGTTTCAGGACCAGTTCCGTCGAAGTGGTTTTTGATTCGTTGAAGGCAAGCGAAGCGCAGCTCCATCAGGCAATCCAAAATGCGGGATACGAAGTGCGTGCAGACCGGCCTGCCGGCACGGCGCCCGGCAGGGGGAATCCCGGAACGCTGAGTCCCTTGCAGCTGGCGGGAGTCGGCGTGATTCTGGTGGCGCTGTACCTGATGATCGATCGGACCGTGGGCTTCAATTTCATTCCGCAAATCAAGGCTTCCATGGGGTATGGCATGCTGTTTGCCGTGGGTCTGCTCACCTCGATCCATTGCATCGCGATGTGCGGAGGCATCAACCTGTCCCAATGCCTGGTACGCAAACCTGACGGAACTTCTCAGGCGGGCTGGAAACCCGGTGTTCTCTACAATGCCGGACGGGTCATTTCCTATACCGTTGTCGGCGGCATCGTGGGCGCCCTTGGTTCCGTCGTCAGTCTCCCCGGTGCCGCAAGAGGCCTTGTTGCGATCCTCGCCGGACTCTTCATGGTCGTGATGGGAATCAACATGCTTGGCCTCATTCCCGGACTGAGACGCCTCCAGATACGCATGCCCGCGGGCATCCGCAACAGCCTGATGGGGAAGTCCGGTGAACGGGGCCCGTTCATCGTGGGCCTGCTCAATGGGCTGATGCCCTGCGGCCCCCTCCAGGCCATGCAGCTGTATGCGCTCGGCACGGGAAGCGCGCTGTCCGGCGCGTTGTCCATGCTGGTATTCAGCTTGGGCACCGTCCCGCTTGTTTTCGGATTCGGAGCCATCAGCACCTTGCTCAGCAGAAAATTCACCAGAACCGTCCTTCGGTTCAGCGCCGCCCTGGTCATCGTTCTTGGGCTTGTCATGATGCAGCGGGGTTTCAGCCTTGGAGGACTTCCGGTCTTCGGGTCCTCATCCGGAACCCAGGCGAAGGGCTTGCCTGTATCGACAGACGGCAATGCGATTGGTTCGGTGAAATCCGGCAATGAACCGAACCGTGCCGGCACGGCTGCGGATACATCCGGAAAACCCGCCATCGTCGGCGTGAGTGTGGAAAACGGCGTCCAGGTTGTCAAGGGCGAGGTGGGAAGCCGGACGTATCCGGCCATTACCGTGCAGAAAGGCATGCCGGTCCGCTTCAACCTGCATGCGGAGGCCAGGAACCTCAATGGCTGCAACGGCACCGTCATCATTCCCGAATTCAACATCCAGAAGCAATTGCAGCCGGGAGACAATGTCGTGGAATTCACACCGGATAAAGCCGGAACGATCGGCTATACCTGCTGGATGGGCATGGTCTCGAGCACGATCACGGTGGTGGATCAGCCATGAAAGTCAAGCAATAAGATTGATTCTGGTGTAAAAACTCACAATAGTGAGTTTTTATGCAGGATGTCTCTGACATCCTGCATGTTGAAGGCACATTTTGTGCCTTCA
>JANYKF010000375.1 GCA_025361665.1 Clostridiaceae bacterium | reverse complement strand
GAGAGGCCACACCTGTTCCCATTCCGAACACAGAAGTTAAGCTCTCCCGTGCTGACGATACTTGGCTGGAGACGGCCCGGGAAAATAGGTCGCTGCCGGAATTTTATATCAAGGGGCTGTTTCGAAAGAAACAGCCCTTTGTTTGCGTTAAATACGCACCTGCGTTGACTTTCGAACATTGAGGGGCATTGCAGGCTACAACTCCTGCCGGGAGAAAGACCAGGATGAAAGCAATAAGCAGACGGGAATGGAGAGGATACCGGTGATGACTGGCCGGATTATCTGCCGAAACGTTGCCAACCCTTGCAGGATGCGCGATGGAAGCGCGGAGAGCGACATGGGTGACCAATCGCGCAGGACTGGCAGCGCGCTGACGGCCATCAGGAAAAATACGAGGCCGAAAGCCAGGAGCGCAGACATCCCGATGCTTCTGGAAAACGTGCTGGCCAGCAGCACAAGGGCTGACACAAAAAGCAGATACAGCCACATGAGGGACAAGGCGGCCCAGGTGCCTGCAATGACCGAAGTGCCGTACAGCAGCGACGTATAGAGCAGGAACAGAATCGCCGAAAGCCAATAGGCAGCGCTAATAATCGTGAGGACGGACAGGAACTTCGCCGTCAGGAAGACAATGCGTGAAACGCCTTTGGTCAGGACCAACGAAGCGGTTCCCTCCGCCTTTTCCTGGGAAACGGACCCCATGAAAGCCAGCATGACGGCAAACAGGATCATTTGGGACATGTTCTTGAGGAATTGTTCATAATATGTGAAGATGTCAGGCTCCGGGATGCTCATCCTGATGCCGGACATTCCGGGAGAATCGGCGATTAGTGAAAAGAGTTCCGGAGTCAGTTTGGCCATCAACGGGCTGAGAAGGCCGACAAAAACAAAAACAGCCACCAGGACAAGCCTTTTCGCGTCACGCAGCGTTTCCATCCATTCTTTTTCAAGCAAGGCAGACAAATGCCTCATGAACGCACCGCCTTTACAAAGATATCTTCCAGCGTAGGGGCAAGGAGTTCCATGGCGTTGATTGGAAGGCCCAAATCGGACACGATTTTCGGAATGCGGTAAGAACCCGTTTCCTTGTCGCTGACGGACACAAGCACCTCGACATCCTGTTCAATCCGGATCCGGCTGGCCCATGCCTCGCCCTGCAGGGCGTCAGAGAGTCTCATGGCCTGCTGATGGCTGTCCACACGAATCCGCCACTGATTCAAGGCGTATTTCCTCTTCAGGGCGTCCATGTTGTCTTCCACGACAAGAACGCCGCCGTTCAGAATGGCCACGCGGTCGCATACCCGCTCGATGTCCGTCAGGATATGGGTTGAAAAAAAAACGGTCGTCGAACTGGACACGCGCTTGATGATCTCCATCACATCCTTGCGCCCTATTGGGTCTAGGGCCGATGCCGGCTCATCGAGCAGGAGCAGCTTCGGCTTGTGCAGCAGGGCCTGCGCAATACCGAGACGCTGCTTCATGCCGCGCGAATAACTGCCGATCGACCGTTTGGCTTTGGCAAGGCCCACTGTTTCCAGCACCTCCGATACTTGTGTTTTCAATTGCCGATGCGGGATTCCGTAGAGCTTTCCCGAGAACATCAGGTACTCCTGCGGTTTCATCCAGGGATAGAAGTTTGGCACATCCGGCAAATATCCGATGGATTCACGGCCTTTGGCATTGCCGAAGGCGACCGGCCGGCCGCAGATGCGGATTTCACCCGCTGTTGGCTTGATGAGGCCCGTGATCATGCGCAAGGTCGTTGTCTTCCCGGCACCGTTCGGTCCAAGAAAACCATAGATGGAGCCTTCGGGAATGGACAAATGCAGGTTGCATACGGCCTGAACCGATTCATAGTTCTTCTGGAGGGAAGTCAATTCCAATGCGGTCATTTGAACACCTCGTGCTTGTGGCGGGAACCCTCATTCTTCATCGGATCCGTTTGGAGGAAGCTTTCCTGCCAAGTGGTAAACCAGGACACCCATCAGCTGGAACGCGAGGATCACAACCCCCCAAATGAGTTTGCTGCCGCCGCGCACCTGGGTTTCCGGTCTGAGCAGCTGGATGAGGGACAGAACCTGCAAGGCAAGCTGAACCAGTAGCAAAGGGATCAGGTAGGGCAAGTAAGGCTGAAGGGTTTCCATTTGTCGAACCTCCTATAAAATGATTCCGGCAGGCCAAATTGCATGCATCCGGCGGCAAATGCAGCCGGATGACACCAAATCATCTTTCAGTTAGGAATCATTGAGCCGATCATCTTTCAGTTAGGAATCATTGAGCCGATCATCTTCCAGTTAGGAATCATTGAGCCGATGGAGGGGGCAGATGCTTTCGAATGTGTTTTCTGCGGACAAGAAACCAGTACAGGACAGAAGGCAACGGACAGGTGGTCAGGCTCCAGAGCGCCCACACCCAGTACAATCGAATGCCATTCCTCCTGCCGTCAAGAAAAAGAAACAGGCCCTGTGCGAGCAGCAGGATGAACAGCAGGAACAAGGACCAGGCGGGAAACGGCGCGATGGGATCGGGAAACCCGGCAAGAACGGTTGTGACAGGGCTTGGGTCCGTCATATGCTGAACACCTCCTGTGAAAAGACCGGAAAACGGAGTGCATGACATCGTTTGGGTCTCCAGGTTTGAAAGCGAATGCTTGAGTAAACAGTAAAAAGTCGGTGAATCGAGTATTTGCGTGAGCATCATGCTTCAGATTTTGCTTGCTGACGTTTCAGGTTTGCCGGGTTGACGGGATGAGCACAGCCAGACGACGCCTGCAGTGACGGCGAAACTCTGCAGAAGCAGGAACAGCATCCCCGACAAGTTGAGCAGGATGAATTCAGTGGCAAGGAGCACGGCTGCGGAACCCAGGAAAAGAAAGGTTTCCAGGAGCAAACGCTTTTTTCGGCGCGCCATCGCTTCCCTGGCCATGGCCTTGAACCGCCCGCCTGGCGGCAGAGGCAGGTCCTGATTCACTGCCTGCTCTGAAATGGTCTTCAGAATGCCGGTCCAATCTTCCTCATGCATGTTCCGCCAAATCCTTTCTGAGCCTGCCCAAACCGTAATGGACCTTTGACTTCACTGTTCCTTCCGGAATGCCCAGCATGCGTGCAACCGCTTTGTTCGTATAGCCGTGGACATATCGCATCAGGATGGCAAACCTGACTTCGGAAGGAAGCTTTACCAGCAGTTCGCGCAGGTCCATGTCCATCGGATCCTGGAAGTGCATGGTGGAGGCAGCGGCATCCGCGAACAATCCTGTGGGTTGCCCCGAGAGCGTGCTGACGGGTTGGCTTCCTTCAGGCACGGCATCAAGCGAGGATAGCCTCCGCTGCTTTTTCAGCAGATCCAGGAACAGGTTTTTCGCGATGGCACACAGCCAGGTATGCAGCTCCGCCTTTTCGGAATTGTAGCCGTCCAGACGCGTCATGCCCTTGATGAGGGCGTCCTGCACCAGGTCCGGTGCATCCGCATCCGGCGCACCCAGGCTCCGCAGGAAACGGAAGACAACCGGCCATGCTTCTTCCATCAGAAGTGCCATGGAAGACTCATCTCCGGCTTTCGCAGACTCAATTCGCCGTTTGCGGACGTCATCCATGCTTCGTTCCTTTCCTGCCCTTTTCACGGATGATACGACTGAGCAGAACGAATCGTTCAATGTGGCAGGTTCTTTTTTCCTCTCCATTCTGACACAACCGCGGACGAAAGCGTTGCATTTCCATGAATGATTCTCGCAGACCAACTCGCGACTGCGAGTTGGTCTGCAGGATTCCATCGGAATCCTGCACGGAACACGACAAATTGCGTGGTTCAGGCCGTTGTATGGTATAATCGGCTCAGGACGGCACGAAAGGGAGGTCAATATGAAACGACGGATTCTCATCGTGGAAGATGAAAAAAATATCGTGGACATCCTTAAGTTCAATCTTCAGAAAGAAGGATTCGATACATTGGAAGCCTATGACGGACTCGCTGGGGTTGAGATGGCAGAGCGCGAGAAGCCTGACCTCATCCTGCTGGACCTGATGCTGCCGGAAATCGACGGATTCACGGTTTGCAGGCGGATCCGCCAGAATTCCCAGGTTCCCATCCTGATGCTGACTGCCCGCGAAGAGGAAGTCGACAAGGTGCTGGGTTTGGAACTCGGTGCGGATGACTACATTACCAAGCCTTTCAGTCCCCGGGAATTGATGGCCCGTGTGAAGGCCAACCTGCGCCGGCTAACCGATGAAGCGGTGAAAAAGCCTGGAACCCCGCCAATGAAGGCAGGAGATCTGGAAGTTGATTCCGTTCAGTATGAAGTTCGCCGGGATGGTCAGGTTCTCGAACTCACGCTGCGTGAGTTTGAGCTGGTTCGTTTCCTCATGATGCAGAAAGGCCAGATTTTCACGCGGGAAAACCTGCTGGAAAAGGTTTGGGGATATGAATACTACGGAGATGTCCGCACGGTGGATGTCACGGTACGCCGCCTCCGGGAGAAGCTGGAACGTGAACCGAGCCATCCCGAATACGTCCTCACCAAGCGTGGTGTCGGCTACTACTTCAATCCGAATCTGTAGGCAGGGATATCCGGGGGTCTCGCGATGTTTTTCCGCACGATCCAATGGCGGCTCATCTTCATATTGTCCTTGATCACTTTTGTCCTGATGACCGTGGTCTGGGTCTTTCTGAACTTTCAAGTGGAGCGGAGTTTTTACGACTCATTCAAAGATGATATCGCCCGGAATTACGACAGCCTCGGCATCAAGGATACGGCAACCGAGGAAACCCTCAAGAAAAGGCTTACGACAGATGCCGTCATCACCGGGCTGATTCTTGGCGAATACAAAAGCTTCACCATGCTGGACAAGGCGACCGGAGACATCTATTATTCATCCGATCCGGTTTACCAGGATGTCGTCCGTCAGGCGCAATTCAAAACAGCCATCTACAAATCCGTCAACCTGATGGCCGTGCTGGACGGAGAACCGGAAGGCCTTCAACCGGTTCATACGCGGACCAACATACAAGGGCTGGGCGATTTTTATGATTATGTCCGACTGCAGCCGCTGCAGGGCGGTGATGTCGTTCTTTTCTTCAAATACAGCCGCACGAAGGCCCTTGGCGTTCTCGACAAGTTCAACGGCATGATTCTGACCAGCATCCTCCTGGCCCTCGTGGCGGCCCTCGGCCTCGGCCTTGCCTTTTCGCGGACGATCACACGTCCCATCACCGACATCATGCACAAGGCGGAAAGCATTGCGGCGGGCGAATTTGGACAGCTGCTGGAAGTCAAATCGATGGACGAAATCGGAAAATTGACGTCCACGTTCAATTTCATGTCCACGAGACTCAAAAGCATGATCATGGAAATTGCCGCAGAAAAGAACAAGGTGGAAACGGTCATCAACCATATGTCCGATGGCGTGCTTGCCTTTGATCGCAATGGACTGGCCATTCACATCAACCCTGCCGCCACCGGCATGCTGGGAACCTTTGCCAGGAAGCGGAGCGGCCGTCTGAGCGATAGGAACATCCGGTTCGACAGCCTGATGCAGGCACTGGGCGTCGAAACTACGCTGGAAACGGTGCTGAAGCAGGAACCTTCCCCCCAGAAACCGGTGACGGTCCCCGTGCTGGAGCGTTTCCTCCGTCTTCAGTTCGCCGCATTCAGCGATGAGTCCGGACAGCTTGGCGGGGTTATCATCGTGCTGCAGGACATCACGGAGGAGCACAGGCTTGAAAACATGCGGCGCGAGTTCGTCGCCAATGTTTCCCATGAACTGCGCACACCCCTGACATCTGTGAAAAGCTATACGGAAACGTTGCTGGATGGCGCGATGGAAGATACGAAGATTACGGAAAAGTTTCTCAAAGTCATCAATGAAGAAACGGACCGCATGGTCCGCCTCGTCAAGGATCTCCTGCTGCTCTCCCAGCATGACAGCGGACTGAAACTTTCCATGGCACCCATTGAACCCGAAGAACTGGTCAAAGCCTGCATCGAGCGGCTGCGCCACCAGGCTGCCGACAAGAGGCAGAACTTGTTTTGCGAGCGGATGGAAGGGTTGCCGAATCCATTGATTGTGCAGGGGGATCGGGATCGCCTTGAGCAGCTGCTGCTGAATGTTGTGGGCAATGCAGTGAAATATACGCCCGCCGGCGGCCAGATACGGGTTGTTCTGACACCTCAGGAGGGAAAACTGGCGATCCGTGTTCACGATACGGGCATCGGAATTCCCGAAAAGGATCTGAGCCGCATTTTTGAACGCTTTTACAGGGTCGACAAAGCCAGGTCCAGACAGATGGGCGGCACCGGACTCGGACTTGCCATCGCAAAGGAAATCGCCCTGCTGCACGGCGGAAGCATTCATGCACAGTCCCGCGTGAATGAGGGATCGGTGATTACAGTCCTATTGCCTATCTCCGAATTTGTCAAGGGTCAACAAGAAGTAAATGGGGTGTAACAGTTTTGTAATGGCTTTTGCGGTATAATTGAATTGTTCGGGTGCTGGGCATAGTCCGGCCATCATTTTATAGACAGGCAGCACGGTTGCTGCAGCGAGTTGGGAGAATCATGATGACGAAGCGTTTTGTGTTCCTGTCGGTGCTGTTGCTTGTCCTGATGGGCAGCACGGTGACAGCGCTTGCGGCGGACACGGATCCGGCCAAAAAAGTCAGTATTGAAATCAAAGTTCCATCGGATATCACGTCCCCTGGCGGGGTTGAATTTTTTGCCGAGAAACATGCCGGTCTCTTTTTTGATCAAGACATCAATTCCGACGACCCATATTTGCTCTCCATTGCCGCCAGCCGCGACCTGAAGGCAAACGACCCTCTCCGCTATGTCCTGACCGGCAGCGTTCAACAGATCGATGCTGCGGAAGGCGATAATCCGGCGGAAGCGGACGACACCATCATCGTGTTGCTGTACATCAAACGGGACGGCATGTTCGTTCCGCTTGAAACCGTCGATGCAAAGGTGAACAAGGATACCAACCTCATCGAGACCCCGAAACTGCTGTACGCGAAAATCAAACTGGACAACCTTGGCACGGACAAGGTCAATGAACTCCGCATCATCGCCTTTCACAGGTCGCAGATGAGCAAGCTGGACCTGAAGAAGAACCTTCAGATCACGGATCTCAAGGTTGTGGCCCGAACCTATACCGTCATGGACCGCCTGCGGATCGGCATCACGGAAGTGATGAGAAATACCTTTATCCCAATGTTGAAATAGGCGGCATCCGCATGATGGAGGCCGGGTTGAGGGAAAAACTGAAAACAGGCGCGCTGATCGGCCTGATGTTGACAAGCCTTCTGCAAGTGGGGATTCACTGGAACCTTCAGGTCCAGGGACATCCCTTTCGTTTTGTCTCCACCCTCCTGCAAGCCAATGCCGATGACACGGTTGTGGATGAAAAACAGCTGTCCGTCAAAAAAATCGGATACGTGACGCCAAACCGAATCGTGGTTTCCGACGAGCAGTCCGCGAGGTGGGTGCTGGATCCGCTGGGTGCTTCCTGGAGAACCGCCTGGCTTGATTTGACAACGCACTACCTGCCGCGGCTGGTCACTGAAAAACCGGACAAGCAATTGCAGCGGTCTTCGTGGGGTCAGTTGCTTGCGTCCCGCCGCACGGTCCTTTTCGAGTTCGAGCACCCGATTCCCGTGGAAATTCTGCCGTGGCTGACCGGAACCTCATCGGGTAAAAAGGGAATTTCTTTTGCTTCAGCGATAACGGATATTGAAAAGATCGCCATCGTGCCCTCGGAGAATGTCAATACCAACATCAACACCCTGTATGTTTTGTCGGCGCAAGGGGTTTATCGCTTCATGGTGGCCCTGCCGGCGGAGGCGCTGCCGAAAAGCTGGTATGTGATGGATCAGCGGGCCCTTGCCGTCGGTGAAAATCACCTTTATTCCCTGATGGGTGAAACGTTGTTCGTACCCTCCGCACGGCAGGATCTCCTCGTTTCGACAGATGAATCCGACCTGGTCACGCTGCCTGTCTATGAAGCCGCGTTACCCGAAGCCATTTCCGCGACCTTCGCCATGGACAATCTGCAAGCGCTTCAGGAGAGCCTTCTGCTCAACCGGAAGGACAGCCTGCTGACCCGCCTGGATGAAACCACCGGGGAAATCACATTCTCCGATACCGAAAACACGTTCAAGCTCGATATGACCGGAAATTTTTCCTATCGTTACCTGCCCGGAGCCGGAACGGAAGGTACAGACATGGAAAGCGCGTTCCGTCAGGCGATGGCTTTTTTGGAGGACCGGCGATGGCTTCTCGGAGATACCGGTTTGATCCTGGACGGCGTAAGCGCTTCCGCAACCGGCACTGCGGTTCCCTCCGGCAAGATGATGGCCTTTACTTTCTCCTTTGCATATCGGGTTGACGGGTGCACGGTGCTGGCAAAGAATGCCATAACCGGAAATGCGGGAGCCCCGGTCACCATCACGGCCGTCGCCGATCGGGTCATTGCCTGCGACTGGTGCATCCGGAAGTTTACACCCGTTGCCAGTGAGCGGTGGAATGTATTTTTTGTTGATTTTTACACGGATGCCATCAAGATGTTTCCCATTCTGCAGGAAAAGGGACAGGAACTGTCCATCATCCGGAACGGGTATCTGATCCCCGAAAAGGAAAGCGGCGCGCAACTATCCCCGCAATGGATCCTGCAGGCAAACGGCGTCGTCTATACGCTGCCGATGAGAAAGGCGGTGCCTTGACATGGATTGGAGACATGTGAAGACGCTGTTCATCCTTCTCCTCATCCTATTGAATCTTTTTCTTGGCGGCTCGCTGTATTACGGCACTGCGGCCGGCGGGGGCCAGCAGGAATATGTGGCCCACGCAACCGACATCCTGGCATCACGAGGCATCACGCTGGCGGGAACATGGCCCCAGGGTCCGGCGACAGCCGGAATGATTCGTTTTGACAACAGCTCCCCGCCAATGGACAAATTGATCGAAAGGCTGCTGCCCGGTGCCTCAGCAGAAACAGACAGCAAGGGAATCCGATCCTATCGCATGGGGAGCAGGACGCTGACGGAAGCATCCGGCACGGAGACGGGAAGCGCGGAAACGGTCTATGAAGACCTTGCGGCGGGTTATCAGCTGGACACTTCGACCGAAGACAAAAGGGATCGTGAAATCCGAAACCTGCTCAAAGGGATTGGGCTGGGTTCATATGAATTCATCCGTGACGATGTCAGGGAAACAGGGGAGGGAATCCTCCTCACCTACGTCCAGTCTTATAAAAATGGAAAGCTTTTCGACAACCGGGTTTTATTTCTGCTTCGCAATTCCGGCATTGCCCGGATCGTGTTCTCCCTGTTTCCCATCCGGCAAATGATCGCGCCGGCGGACGGCAGTTCCGGTGAGGTGCTGTCCGCGCTGCAGGCGGTGATGCTGTCCTCCCTGAAGGGGCCCCTGTCCGTCACGGCGGTTGAATATGGCTGGGGTCAGGCGGATGCGGGGGAACTTTACTTCAGTCCCGTGTGGCGCGTGCGCCTCGAGGGCGGGCAGGAGATAAGGCTGGATGCCTATACCGGCATCCGGCTCCCGGACTGATTTATTCAGCGGGACACGGAATACCGGTCTTCCCTGGTTCGCGAGGACATCTCCCGTGCTTTCCCCTCGTGCCCCTTCATGGTATAATCTATGTTGAGTGCTTTGTCGTCCGGCAACCTTGAACTGCACAACGGTCATTTTCCCGGACGCCATGCAGGATGCTGGAAGGCAGGTGAAGAGAGTGGATAAACTCATCATACGCGGTCAAAGGCCACTGATGGGCGAAGTGACCATCAGCGGCGCGAAGAATGCCGCTCTGGGCGTGCTGCCTGCCGCCCTCCTCATCGGTGAGGTCTGTACCATTGAAAACGTGCCGGACATCCTCGACATTACGCGGATGAAAAACATCATGGCCTCCCTCGGCGTCGTTTTTCAAACGGTGGGGCACGATACGCTGCGGGTGGACACCAGCGGGGTTTCCACCTTCCATGCGACCGGGGACGAAATGCATCGTCTCCGGGCATCCTACTATCTCATGGGGGCCTTGCTCGGTCGATTCCACGAGGCAGTGATCACCTTTCCCGGCGGCTGCGACTTCGGAAACAGGCCCATCGACCAGCATTTCAAGGGGTTTGAAGCACTGGGCGCGACCGTGGTCATCGATCACGGCTGCATCCACCTGAAAGCGGAACATCTCGTGGGTGCGCCGGTTTATCTGGATGTCGTCAGCGTTGGCGCCACCATCAACATCATGTTGGCGGCCGTGCGCGCGGAAGGACTCACCACGATTGAAAATGCGGCAAAAGAACCCCACATCGTCGATATCGCGAACTTTCTAAACGCACTCGGCGCGGATATCAAGGGAGCGGGCACGGACATCATCAAGGTCCGCGGCGTCCGGGCCATGAACGGCGGCGTGGTGCACAGCATCATTCCAGATCAGATTGAGGCCGGAACCTTCATGGTGGCAGCGGCAGCCACCAGGGGCAACGTGATGGTGAAGAACGTCATCCCCAAGCACATGGAATCCCTCACGGCCAAACTCCTGGAGATCAATGTGCAGGTGGAGGAACGCGATGACTGCATCCACATCCGGCCCGGCAACGGACCGTTCATGAAGGCGAACATCAAGACATTGCCGTATCCGGGCTTTCCCACTGATTTGCAGCCTCCGGTCGCCGTGCTGCTCATGCTGGCGGCAGGCGTTTCCACGATAACCGAGGGCATATATGACAATCGCTTCAAATACATGGAAGAACTGCGGCACATGGGGGCGGAGGTCCAGGTGAACGGGCGCACCGCCATGATTGAAGGCGGAAGACCGCTTTCCGGCTGCACCATCAAGGCACTCGACCTGCGGGCGGGTGCTGCGTGCGTGCTGGCGGGCCTAGTGGCGGAGGGGGAAACGGAAATCCTGAATGTCCAGTACATCGATCGCGGATATGAGAATCTGGTCGAGAAACTCACAGCACTCGGAGCGGACATCCGCAGGGAAACAAGAACCTTTTGCGAAGACAGCAATGATTAAACTGGTGAGCCTCTTCAGCGGTTCGAGCGGGAACTGCATCTTTCTTTCCGATGGTGAAACGCGGATACTCCTGGATGCGGGCCTTTCCGGAAAACGCATCGAAGCGTCGCTCTCCGCCGTGGGCGAGCATCCTTCGGATTTGCGGGCCATCCTGGTCACGCACGAACACAGTGATCATACGATGGGCATCGGGGTATTGGCTCGCCGGTACAAGGTGCCCATTTATGCGAGCGGGGGAACCTGGGAGGCCATGGGCACTTTCCCCGGAAAGCTGGCGCCGGGTCAGCAATGCCGGTTTGTCCCGGGGGAGCGCTTCCACATCGGCGGGATGGAAATCGAACCGTTCCCCATTCCGCATGATGCGGCGGAACCGGTCGGCTATTCTTTCCATATGCAAGGCAGAAAAATCACGGTGGCGACGGATCTGGGGCACATGAACAGGGCCTTGCTGCGCAATCTTGAAGGCAGCGATATCCTGCTCCTGGAATCCAATCATGATATCGGCATGCTGAAGATGGGCCGGTATCCCTGGCCCCTGAAACAGCGCATTTTGGGGGATCACGGGCATCTGTGCAACGATATGGCGGGAAAGGTCGTGGCGCATCTGGTGGCGAACGGCGCCCGATGCGTCCTTCTCGGTCATTTGAGCCATGAAAACAACTTTCCCGAATTGGCCTGGCAGACCGCGGCCAACGCGCTGGCCGAGAAAAATCTGATCCCGGGAGAAGGGTTTCACCTGGAGGTGGCCAGGCGCGATCAGACCAGCAGCATTGTCTGGGTGGATGGCGAACGCATCTGGTGTGAGCCCGTGCCGTTTGCCGGATTGGCGCCGGAGCAGCTGACCTTGCCGGGACTGCAGCAGATGCCAGGGTTTTCAGGTGCTGCGAAATTGCACGTGGCAGATTTGATGGGGACGGATGAAACGGATGACTGGCTGACAATCCGGGTTGCAGAGAAGGCTTGAACCATTAGCCAGGTTCTGCCGATTCATGGGTAGTCTTTACATGCTTCGCTCGAAACACCAGCAAGCCACTATCAATGCGTCTTGGCTTAATGGTTTCTGTTATTGATTCGACGCATTCACAGGGTAGAGCCTGGCTGACTGGTCTGTCTCATCCTGTTCATGGCGGATTTGCGAAGGATGGATGCAGAGCGGATTTGCGGGGGATGGATGCAGATAGAAATCGTGGCCGTTGGCAGACTGAAGGAAACCTATTGGATCGAAGCGCAAGCCGAATATCTGAAACGACTCACCCGGTTTGCGGATGCAAAGGTTCATGAAACTACCGAGGAAAAGCTGCCGGATGGGGCATCATCCGTGGCGGAAGCGCAAGGCCGCCATAAAGAGGGCATCCGCATTCTACAGGCGCTGCCAAAGCAAAGCATGGCCATCGCGCTTGATTTGACGGGCGAAGTACCGGATTCGCCGGGATTGGCCGCACTGTTCCGTGAATGGACCAACAAGGGAAAGAGCTCATTCATCTTCATCATCGGCGGATCGACGGGATTATCCCCGGAGGTTCTGAATCGGGCCGATTTCAGGCTGTGCTTGTCCAGACTTACCTTTCCCCGCCAGATGGCCCGGATTGTGCTGCTCGAGCAAATCTACCGGGTGATGAAGATCCTGGGAAACGAAACGTATCACAAGTAGGTCAACGGTTTCAGATCGGTGTGGCTTTGTGCATTCTTTCAACGGTTTCGACCCGTTGGGATCTTGTTCAATACGTTCAGCAGGCTCGATTCGTTGGGATCTTGTTCATTCGTTCAGCAGGCTCGATTCGTTGGGGTCTTGTTCATTTTCCAGCAAAGCCGCAAGCCCGTCTTTGACCAATGTCTGGCAGTCCGGTATTTCAAATGCCTCCAGCGCCCAGAGGACGGCACCGAGTACGGGTGGGGAGGAGAGCGTTGAAAGGGTGATTTTCCGGGTCGGGTTCCATGCCGCAAGCAGTTCCGACATGGTCCTGATGATGCGCGGATTGGATCCTTTCACGAAAACAGAACCGGCCAATACAAGTTCGAGGGGGAGCGGCTGCTCCCGCGATCCGAAATCAAGGCGCTCGAGGACCCCCTGAATGCTTCGCGCATATTCCCGGCCGGAATGGTCCAGGATTTCCAAGGCAACCGCATCGCACTGATCTGCCGCTTCAAAGACGATCCGGCCGATTTCCGCGAATTGGCACCGTCCCTCAGCCAGCGCTTCCAGCAGCAATTCAGGATAGTCGGAAGAGTCCGTGATGCCGAGTCTGTGGAACAGCAGGTCTTGCAGAAGGGTGGCCGGCGTGTCCTTGTAAAGATGATCGTAAATTGCTCGAATCACCCGCTGCGAAAGGATCCCGCCACCGCCCTCGTCACCCGTGAGTTCTCCCAGTCCGCCGACCTGGAGCATGCATCCGTGCCGGTCGATGCCGCCGACAGAGAACCCGGTCCCATTGATGGCGCAGATGCCGTATCCGCTGACACAGCCGGCCTTCACGCCCAAAAAAGAATCATTGCACAGGATAAACCTGTGCATTCCGATATGATGCAGGATGGCGGAGATGATGCCGTGCTGCCGCCGCGTATCCACGCCAGCAAGGCCGAAGGCGGCATTTGCGACATCGTTCGCAGTCAGCCCGTTTCTGGAAAGCAGGGCATCAAGATCCTCCTCCAGGCGGCAGCGAAGACCTGTGAACCCGTCCGGGAGGGATTCGTGGTTGGTGGGGCCGGAGGTGGAAAAGTCGACCGGACGGCCCCGTACGTCAAACAGCGCGTAATGGGTTTTCGTTCCGCCGCCGTCTACACCGAGTACGACGGGAGGGGAACAGGTGCGGCGGGCTTCCTTGCTGTCCGGCATGAGGCGGCCTCCCATTGTGTTTCTGTGACGGTCGATCCCAAATCCTATGAGATGTCGCTGACGGTCAATCCCAAATCCTATGAGATGTCGCCGACGATCAATCCCAAATCCTGAATTGGGGCAGGTAGGCCCGGTTCGCTTCCAGCATCTCGTCAAGCAGCGGTTTGGCCCGGTGATAGTCGCCGATGAGGGGATGCGTCAGCAAGGCGGACAGGGCCGAGGCATAGTCTCCTTCAAGGCCGGCTTTCACAGTCAGCTTTTCATATGCTTTCACCGCCTGC
>JANYKF010000374.1 GCA_025361665.1 Clostridiaceae bacterium | reverse complement strand
CCATCAGCGAATCTCACGCGGCACGGATCTATGTCTGCAATGTGATGACGCAGCCCGGTGAAACCGAAGGCTACACGGTTTCCGATCACGTGCAGGCATTGTGGGACCATGCGGGCTCCGACCTGTTTGGGTATTGCCTGGTCAACTGCGGCGACATTGACGACGCGAGCCGCAAAAGGTATCGTTCCGACGGAGCGGAACTGGTGATGGTTGATCTTTCCAAACTGAAGAAAATGGGGATCAACCTGGTGGAAAGCGATTTGGTGGAAATCCGCGAACACCGGGTGCGACATGACCCCGACAAACTGGCCCAGTCCGTGATGGACATCCTGCGTGTCCATTGACCCAAATTGACCCGCCAGGCAATGGAGGTTGAGAATTGTCTTTTTCTTCCAATGTGCGTGATGAACTCAGTCGTGTGGAGGAACACCACCCGTGCTGCCGGAAAAGCGAACTGGCCGCCCTTCTGCGCGGCGGCCTGTGCCTGCGGCGGGTTTCAGGTCAATTCCGGCTGTTGTTCGTTTCCGAGCATGCCGCCTTGCTCCGTCATGTTTTTTCCACGGTGAAGACACTTTACCACAGCGGGCCCGAGGTCATGGTGCTGAAAACGCACCGTTTCCGCGACCATGCCGTCTACCGCCTCGATTTTTCGGCGCTGGCATCCGGATTCGATGAAAAGGGGCTGCTGCACGACTGCGGGATCGAAGTCGCGGGAGACAGGCTGAATTACCTGCCTTGGCGTCCGAAAGCAAAATGCTGCCGCAGGGCTTATCTGCGTGGCTGTTTTCTCGCCACAGGCTCGATATCCGACCCGGATCGTTCGTACCATCTGGAGATTTCATTTCCCGATGCGCTGCTGCTCTCCGAGTTTCAGTCATTCCTGCATGAGTACGGCATCGATGCAAAGCACATCACGCGAAAAGGGCATCTGCTGGCCTATCTGAAGGAGGGGCAGGAGATTGTCGATTTCCTCAATATTTCCGGTGCCCACATCTCCCTGATGCAGCTGGAAAACATCCGCATCCTGAAGGATGTGCGCAATCAGGTGAACCGCATCGTCAACTGCGAGACGGCAAATCTGGAAAAGACAGTAAATGCCTCTTTCCGGCAAATGGACCATATCCGCTACCTGGATTCCCATGTGGGACTGGATTCCCTTCCGGATGGCCTTCGGGAGGTGGCGCGCCTGCGCCTGGAGCATTCCGAGGTGTCCCTGCAGGAACTTGGCGACATGCTCAATCCCGTGCTGACAAAATCCGGCGTCAACCACCGGCTGCGCAAACTGGAGCAATTGGCCATGCAGGAACGCGAAAAACATCCGCAAGTGCCGGTGTAGACTTCACGGGGTAGCGTCACGGCATCAGCGGATGCGCCGGCATTCAAGATAGAACCGCTTGTCATTGGCTTCCCCCATGGAGAAAGTCTTGCGCGGCAGCGCGCCATCACGGATGACAGTCGGAAAAAGTTCCTTCTTGCTCATGGGAGGCAGAAGGAATCCGATATTTCCGGGTGCAGCCCCCAGACGTTCCGTTACCTCGCTGCCATGTACATAATCCAATGTGGATGCGGGATGGGTTTCCAGCCAGGCATCCAAAAATGCCTGAAGGGAGCCGACTGCCAATTGTGAGGACGGGTTCTCCCAGATCAGCCGCAGCCTTCCGCCTTTCCAAATCATCACGGTTTCCTGAAAACCTGCCGTCAAGGGCATCCCGGAATCGAAGCTCCCATTGACATCCGGCTGGTCCACACGGGTGCGGATCCCATGCTCGCGATGCCATCCCGTGAAGAACTGCAGCCACTCCCCAGCGTCCACGCCGAACAGGATGCGATGGATGGGTTCGAAATGAAGCCCTTCATCATGGACGTTCACCAGCTCCACCAATGCATGGCGTGCGGGATGAGAAGCTTGTCCGCCGGGAGGAACGGTTTTCCGGATCTGCTCCCAGCAGGATTTTGCAGTGGCGAGGGAGTGGTTTCCATCCCCGACGGCAAACAGCAGGATACCGCATTCCGGCCCGACACCGTATTTGGTTTGAAATGCCCTCGGGTCCGCCAATTTGTCCAGTGCTTCGGCCATGCTGGCCAACAGCGGTTCGCTGCCGATTTTCCAACCTTTCAGATGTCCGCCGCCTTCCATGAGCGGAAAATCATAAACGGGTGCAACTGCAGCATCCTGAACGCTTGACTCGTGATGCGCTGCTTCCCTCAAAGGCTCTATGACCGATTTGTCCGGATCGTCGATGAGCACCATGATATGGGGAAGTTCCATCGCGGCGTGCTCGCGGATCCGGATCCGGGGAGGCAGGCGGTCGACGATGGTTCCTTCCGTGGCGCGAATCAGGCTCTGCGACCCGCTGTGGTAGTCGTACCGGCCCAAATCCACCGCAACGATGAGTCCAAGCCGGACATCCCCGGAACCGGTGGACCGTTCCACGAGGATCGGCCCTTGATGGGTACAGAGCAGATGCCGCGATTCGTATTCATCCATCGTCCGGTTGATGGCGGCAATCCGGTCCTCTTTTTGCGCTTCTGTTTCCCGATCCAGCCAGACTTCCGGAAAAATGAGGCGCAGGGTGGACGGCGCCTCTCCGATGAAGGCCTCGGCTCGTTTCCAGTATTCAGGTTCCGAGGTGTATTGGTCGCAGGCCACGACGGACCAGCGTGTCATGTCCGTGTCCGCGGAGGGCAGCAATATGTCGTCAAGCCTGACCCCGATCGCTTGCAGCTTCTCTTCCGTATGATGCATGCCCGATACCCCCATCGTGTGATTCATCGATTTTGAATCAAGCAATCACGCAAACGCATGATTTGTCTGATTCAAGAATATCATGATTATGACCCGAAAATCCACCTTGCATCTCTGGATTCGAGACGATCCGACACGGGGCATGCTTCCGGCGGCATGCTTGACGCCAATAGTGGGATTTCTGTATACTCTTATGAAAGTGCCTGTCAAATGCAGCGCTCGAGGATGGAATGGGGTTTTATTATGGTAAAATATGGATTACATGAGTTGAGGGAAATGTTTCTGTCATTTTTTGAAAGCAAAGGACATCTCCGCGTGCCAAGTTTTCCGCTCGTTCCGCAAAACGATCCGAGCATCCTGCTCATCAATGCGGGCATGACGCCGCTCAAGCCGTACTTTACCGGCAAGGAGAAGCCGCCGCGGAACCGGATATGTTCCTGTCAGAAATGCATCCGCACACCAGACATCGAAAATGTAGGGAAAACCGCACGCCATGGCACGTTCTTCGAAATGCTGGGTAATTTCTCCTTTGGCGACTATTTCAAGAGGGAGGCACTCAAATGGTCGTGGGAATTCTTCACCGTGACGCTTGGCATTCCTGAGGAACTCCTTTATGTAACCGTCTACGAGAAGGATGACGAGGCTTATGACATCTGGCACGACGAAGTTGGACTGGATGCGTCGAAGATATTCCGCATGGGCAAGGAAGACAATTTCTGGGAGCATGGTACCGGTCCGTGCGGACCCGATTCGGAGATCTTTTTTGATCGCGGAGCCGAAAGAGGATGCGGCAGGCCGGGATGTGCCGTGGGATGCGATTGTGACCGGTACATCGAAGTTTGGAACAATGTCTTCACGCAGTTTGACCGTCGGGATGACGGCACCTACCTGGAGCTTGAAAAAAAGAATATCGACACTGGCCTGGGCCTTGAACGCCTTGCCTGCGTGATGCAGGATGTCGACAATATGTTCGAAGTGGATGCCATCAGGGCCATCCTCGACCACGTCGTGCGCATCACAGGCGTGCAGTACGGAACAGACAAAGGTAAGGATGTTTCCATCCGGGTGATCACGGATCATTCCCGTTCCGTCGCCATGATGATTTCCGATGGCATCCTGCCATCGAATGAAGGCCGCGGCTACGTGCT
>JANYKF010000333.1 GCA_025361665.1 Clostridiaceae bacterium | reverse complement strand
ACAGGGCGCTGCACTTCATTGCCTGTTCTTCGATTTTTACATTTTCAGGGTGCGCCACGCTGTTGAAGGAATCTTTGGTGTCACCCGCCAGGGTATGAAGTTGTGCCGACGCACCGAAGGTCGACCCCACCAGTTGAAGATGGATTGCATGACTCTTGTCCGGGTGGCGGTTGACGATGGAAATCCGCAAATCGTTCGAGCCGCTGTTTCTCGTCGTAAGCACGTCCAGTGCCGGAATACTGACAGGCTTGCCACATGCGGACGCCTCAAACGTATCGTTGGAAGCAAGCCAGCCGTCGACAACGGTATCTCCCATGAGGTTTGCGTACATATCGAATACGTGATAGGTCGGGCGCAGCACAATCCCGCCAGAATGGGTGTAAATCGCACCGCGCGTGTTCACGACGGGGGCGAAATTGGCCATGCCGACCGTGTTGCAATGCTTCAGGCACTGGTTCAGGAAACAGGCGCTGAACACCGCATCCGCCATCGTGTAGTCCTCATTGCGGTCATTCTCATCGCGGGGCCGGATGTATTCCTCCGGGGTCAGCCCGTCATCCACTTTTGGATGGTGCCAGCCGCGAAGGTTCCACTCATCAAAGGCAATCCTGATTTTACCCAGATATCCGAGCGCTCCCAGGATATGTTCCGCCTTTTGAATGGCCTCTTCCACAGCGGTTGTCTGAGCCATGCAGGCCTCATAGCCGGACAGATTGTTTTCCTGCCATAGCGGATCCCAATACCCATGGATGGAGATCCAATCCAAAAGGCTGCCCGCTTCTTGCAAGAGGCTCACATTCCAGTCGATATCCGCCACGCTGGCGGCAAGCAGCTGGATGGTGGGATCGACGCGCTTCATCATCTTGGCCGATTCCTTCACGTAACGGCACCACTCGGAAGCGTTTTTCGAGCCGATTTCACCAGGGTAGTAATTTTCGTTGCCTATGCTCCAGGAAATGACCATAAATCTTCACGTCCCTTATCCCTATCACCCGATTCGGATTGATGAAAACTTCGTGAATCATATGCAGCTCCCCAATGGTACTGTGCCGTCGCTGTTATGGATGACGTCCGCTCCCCACTTCTCATGATGGAACGCATGCACTTCGCGGCGAATCGGCGAAATCAAAGCAAGACGCTCTTGCCGGATCTGCCCGTGTGGATCCACGCGCCCAGGTGACTGGCATGATGCGTCAGAACCGCTTCCAGTTCCCCGCGCCCTTCTTCCGGCCGTCCCAGGCCAATCAGCGCCAGCGCCTTCATGTATAGCCCCTCGGACAAATTCAGCTTTTCCCTGTCCCCTTCAAAAGGCATGGGCGTGGGCACTCCGGTTGCGAAGAAGTCATATTTGCCGCCTTTGCGCACCTGCGCCTCCCCTGCGTCGAGAAGGGAATGAAATGCCTGCAGGGCACTGTTTTCATCTCCCAGCTTCCTGAAGGCAAGTCCCTGGTAGAATGTCGCCTCGCCCGGCCGCGGCACGAATTCCGTTGCAACTTTGTAATGTGCCGATGCCTTGTCATGCCATGCGGTTTTGTAATGCCCCGCAGCACTTTCGCGATTGCCGGCCGTTTCGCTGACAACCCCCATGTAGTAATGGAGATGGTTCAGGCTGTTGAAAACGCCTCTTCCCTCATGAAACGTTTCAGGCAGTGTCAGCGCACTTGAAATGCAGGCAAGTGCCTCATCGAAATAGCCTTCGTCCATCAGGAGCAGGCCCCTCATGAGGGAAATCCATTCATAGACCTTCGCCAGCTTTCCTTCCCCGCCTTCATAGATGTCGTACACATGATCCATGATTTTCTCCTGCGCTTCGTCAATCCTTCCGGCCTGCAGCAGCAGGATGATCATTTCCACATAGCAGTCGTTCCGTTCGGCCACCTGACCGGATTTGTCGTCGAGAAGCATGAGCCGCTCCTCGACGGATACCGTGTTGGTGTTCTTGCAGACCTGCAGCAGTTCAAACAGCAGCCTGGAATCCGACCCGTTGGCGGCATATGCTTTCCGCATGGATTCAATCGCCTTTTTGCCGTCTTTCTGCTTGTCGAAGTACGCCATGGCAAGGTTGCGGTGAACGATGGCAAAGCTGCCGTCCCTGTCCCGGGATTTCTCCCAGCATGTTGTCGCTTCCTCATACCGCTGCTTGTCATAGAGCAGGTTCCCAAGGTAATACCATGCCTTGGAACCGGCGGGGTGGGTCTTTCCCGCAAATTCAAGGATGGCAATGTATTCCAGCCTGTTAGGGAAGCAATAGTCGGGGCAGGCCTGGTCCGCTTTGCGGCAGAATGCTGCCGCGGTTTCCATGTCGCCCTTCAGGGCGTTCAGGTAGCCTGCGGCATAGTAAGCCATCGGATAAACCTTGCCCGCGGCACAATCCCGGATATAAACATCCAGGACATCCAAGGCTTCACCGAACAATCCGGCGTTTTCATATTCCAATGCGATGCTCAGGTAGGCTTCCGCCTTTCCAAGCATCACGGACTTGATATGACTGTGCAGCGATTCAGCCTGTTCGAGGTCACCCAAAGCGAGCGCTGCGAAATAGCGCTCGAACCGGGCCCAGTGATCCAGCAAGTCCATGCCGATCGTTTCTTCAAGGAGGCAGACCGCTTCGGCATTCCGTCCAAGTTGCCTCAAAATGACGGATTTCAGGTTCCGGCTGCGAAGGCTCTCCACATGGGTCGACAAGGATCGGGTGATGTTTTCCAGAGCCGTTTCGAAATCTCCATTGCGGCAGTCCAGTGCTGCAAGGGCATGATAGGCTGCTGATTTCATGGCATAGCTCCATGTGGCCTTGTAGAAACTCTTGAAGGCTTCTTCATGTTTGCCAAGGAACTGCTGCGCCAAGCCCAGGTTATAGAGCGGCTCGCCGTCATAGGGGTTTGTGTTCCTGCTGGTCAGCCGCTCTTTTGCCTTGGTGAAAAAAGCTTCCGCGCTCCCGAACAACCCCCGCTTCAGATGAAGCAGCCCCATGGCGTTGTTGCAGCGGATATCCGCAGGGTCGCGCCGGAGCGCTTCCATGTAATAATCCGAAGCTTCCAGGCTATGGTGCCGGTACTGCTCGATATGAAGGCCATGAATATAGAGCTCCTCATTCAGCACGATGTCCGCAGGCTCCGGCGATGGCGTCCTTGCTTCCGGAACAGCCTTGGTCTGGCTCTTCATGGGCCGGAACGACACAAGAACTCTGCCATCGGCATCAAGGAGGGCTGTCCAAA
>JANYKF010000316.1 GCA_025361665.1 Clostridiaceae bacterium | reverse complement strand
CCATCAAAGGGGCCAGGGATGTCAGCGGAATGGAATGTTATTTTGCAAAGAAGGAGAACCTATATTCCGCCGTTTCAGATGAAATTTTTGCAAACCGGCTTGGTGCATCGATGGCTGCCAAAAACGGGAAAAAGCTCAACGCGGTCATCGAAAAACGGCTGGCTGTGCTGCGCGCGACGAAAATGCCGGCAGCCCTGGTCGAGGTCGGGTACATCACCAATAAAAGCGATTTGTCAGACATGACGTCCGACGCCTACCAGGAGGCAACGGCGCAGGGCATCGCGGAAGCCATTCTTCGAACGGTCGCGGACATGTCCCCTGCCAAGGAGAACGGCGTTTGGCATGTGCTTCGCGCCGAACCGCTGCCGGTTGGGGTTTCGGGTGAGTGAAAGGGTGCGGATGATGGATGAACGGGCAAGGCTGCTTGCACTTCAGACCGAATTGACGCGTCATGCTTGGCTCTACCAGGTCATGGACGCACCGGAAATCGATGATTTCACATATGACGGGATGATGCGCGAGCTCCGGACCCTCGAGGCGGCACACCCCGATCTGGTCACGCCCGATTCACCTTCTCAGCGTGTCGGCGGCCGACCTGCGGGCGTTTTCGGAAAAGTCCCGCACACGGTCCGCATGGAAAGCCTCAATGACGTGTTCGAGCGCGAAGCGGTGACAGCCTTCGATGCCCGGGTTCGCGAATTCGCCGGGGACGACGTGGAATACGTCGTGGAGCGGAAGGTGGACGGGCTTTCAGTTTCCCTCGAATATGAGAACGGCCTGTTCGTGCGCGGTTCGACCCGTGGAGACGGTGATGTCGGGGAAGATGTGACGGCCAATCTGCGGACGGTGCCGGGCGTCCCGCTGCGCATTCCAGTTCCGGCTCAGGCTCCTGCCGCCACGGCTCAGCCTCCTGTTGCTCCGGATCAGCCTCCTGTTGCTCCGGATCAGCCTGTCACCGTCCCGGAATACCTGGAGGTGCGCGGGGAAGTATTCATGTCCCGGGATGATTTTCTGAAGCTGAATGAACAGCAGGAAGCCTATGGCGACAAAATCTTCGCCAATCCGCGCAATGCGGCGGCCGGTTCGCTCCGGCAGCTGGAACCCGCCGTGACGGCGAAGCGCCGTCTGGATATCATTATTTTCAACATTCAGCAGTTCCGGCCCGTTTCGGGAGGATTCATGCCGGCAACCCATGCCGAATCACTGGCCTATCTCACCCGCATGGGGTTCAAGGCCAGTCCCGGCTGGTCTTTGTGCCATGACGCGGCGACCGTGTGGAATGCCGTCGCCGCCATCGGGGAAAGCAGGGGCGATTTGCCCTATGAAATCGACGGTGCGGTAGTGAAGGTGAATCGCTTCGACCAGCGATCCGGCCTCGGCTCCACGAGCAAGGCGCCACGGTGGGCCATTGCGTACAAGTTCCCCGCGGAGCAGAAAAAGACGCGCCTGCTGGACATCGCCGTCGCGGTGGGCCGTACCGGCGTACTCACTCCGAACGCCGTGCTCGAGCCTGTCCGCATCGCTGGCAGCACGGTATCCCGTGCCACCCTGCACAACGAGGACCAGATCCGGGAAAAGGACATTCGGATCGGAGACAGGGTCTGGTTGCGAAAAGCGGGTGACATCATCCCCGAAATCGTCGGGGTCGTGATGGAGGAAAGGCCTGAAGGCACGGTTCCCTATGAAATGCCGAAAACCTGTCCTGTCTGCGGTGCGCCGGCCTTCCGGGAGGAATCGGAGTCCGCGGTGCGGTGTTCGGGCATATCCTGTCCGGCGCGTCTCTTCCGCAGCGTGGTGCATTTCGCGTCACGGGACGCCATGAACATCGAAGGGCTCGGATTTGCCATGGTGGATCAGCTGCTGGGAAAAGGGTTGATTCGGGATATCGCCGATTTATTCGAACTGAAGCAGCACCGGGATGAACTGGAATGCTTGGAAGGCTGGGGGGTGAAATCGGCCGACAATATGCTCGGAGCCATTGAAAAAGCCAAGGGGAGCGGCATGGAACGCCTCCTGTTCGGGCTCGGCATCCGCCATATCGGGCTGAAAGCCGCAAAAGGGCTGGCTTCCGCTTTTGGCGACATGGAACGGATCCGCTTCCTGTCGCAGGAGGAAATCCGGGCCCTTCCCGACTTTGGCCCCCGTATGGCAGAAAGCCTCCATTCCTTTCTCCGACAGGAACAGACCGTGAAGATCCTCGACCGCCTCCGGGAGGAGGGGCTTCGATGGAATGGGCCTGTGACGCAGAAATCCGGAGAATTGCCATTATCGGGCAAGGTCTTCGTCCTGACCGGCGCCTTGCCCGGAATGGGACGCAGCGAGGCGGAATCTCGCATTGAAGCGGCCGGAGGCAAAACCTCAGGCAGCGTTTCCGGAAAAACGGATTTCCTTGTAGCCGGCGAAGAGGCGGGCAGCAAACTGGAAAAAGCCTTGTCTTTGGGTGTCCCGGTGATCGACCTGGCAAGACTGCTGGAGATGATCGGTCCGCAGGACGGCCGGAAAACCGGTGATGAAATGCAGGACGGCCGGGAAACCGGCGGCGAAATGCAGGACGGCCGGGAAACCGGCGGCGACCTTCCATGATCCCGTATGGTATAATAGTGCCTGTGCTGCAGTCGCCGCGCCTGATTCTGCAGCAGGAGGTCCATCCATGAAACAATACCGGAGCATGTTTTTCGTCGTGCTGATGCTTTTCGGCATTGTTCTCGTCATGCAGTTCCGCACCGTCATGGAACGGGGCGCGGAAGGCGGACCCACTTCCCGGGAACTCGCACTGCGGCTCGATGCGGAGCAGAATGCCGGAAAGCAGCTCAACGAATCCCTTTCGGCCCTGGAGAGCCAGTATGGGGAAAAGCTGAAGCGCATTGGGGAAAACCAGGGAAACACAGAGTTCATGGACCTGATCGCCAAAAGAGATCTCGCATTTTTCCAGGCGGGGCTGACAGCCGTGAAAGGGAGCGGCATCGTGATGACGCTCAATGACGCCGCCGCACCGGGGGAATTGGCACTGGAAGACTACATCATCCACGATTCCGACATTGTCCCCTTGCTGAACGATTTGCGGAAGGCCGGCGCGGAAGCCATTTCCATCAACGGGGAGCGCGTGCTCGGCATGACAAAGACCGTCTGCGCGGGGCCGACCATCCTCATCAACAGCAGCCGGTATCCGGTTCCCTTCGAGTTCAAGGCCATCGGGGACCCCGAAGTGCTGTATGAAGCCCTCGAGAACAGCGAGTCCGTGGGGGTTCTCCGCTTGTACGACATCCGGGTTGAGATCCGGATCGAACCGGAACTGACGATTGGGAAATACAGGATATACGGGAGCATGGATGAATTGATGACGGGATTGGAGGTGGTGGTGCCATGAAGACAGGAAAAAGCTTCGCCTTGACACTTGCCATCACGCTGGTCTGCCTGATCATGGGCATCATCATCGCCTGGCAGTATGGCAGCGTAAAGGCAAATACGCAGGTTGCCAGTTTTGAAAAGAAACGCGTCTCCGAGCTGGCGGAAGACATCCTGCAGGAACGCAGCAACAATGAAAAGCTCCAGCAGCGGATTGAGGAGCTCCAACTGGAGCTGGCGGCCTTCAACAACGAGGAAAGCGTTGGCCGCGATGCAACGGATCAATTGAGGAAAGACGTGAAGGCCGCGCGGGTGATGGCCGGCCTGGAAACGGTCAAGGGCAGCGGACTGCTGATTGTACTGGACGCCGAAGGGGATCTCATCATCGAAGACCGGCACATGCTGGAACTGATCAATGAACTGCGCGCATCGGATGTCCAGGCTATTTCCATTAACGATGAGCGCATTGTCGCGACAAGCGAGATCCGGAAGGCCGGCCGGTACCTGATGGTGAACGGGCACCAGCTGGTCACGCCCTATGTTGTCAAGGCCATCGGCGACCCGTTGAAAATGGAGAATTCGCTGCGCCTGCTGGGCGGCATCCTGGAAAAATTCACGCTTTACAAATTCAAGGTGCAGCTGACACAGGAGGACAGCCTGATCATACCGGCTGTCCGGGATGACGGAACGGTTCTCCGCACGGACCTTCTGACACCGATCGAACCATGATTCCGGAGGCATCCTGCATCAACCGTGAACAATCCTGATGTCGAAACCCTTGTGCGATTACGGCCCAGAACGGGAGGCGGAATGGAAATCGTCGTAGAACGGCTGATCGGGCTTGATGACATGGAACAGTCCTTGAACGTCTTCGGTTTCGCCGATCGGCACCTGAGGATGGTGGAAGACGAATTGAACGTGAAAGTGCATGCCCGGAATGGCGAACTCCGCATCACAGGCTTCGAGCACAGCGCGGATCGCGCGGCGGACGTGCTGAACCGCCTGCTGGACATCGCAAGAGAGGGAGATGCTGTCACGGAACAGCAGGTCCGGTATTTCATCAGCCTGAGCGCCGATCCGGAAAGCCAGCGCGGTGGGGAACTGCCCTCGGATCTTGTCTGCGTCACCTATCGGGGCAAGCCGATCAAATGCAAGACTTTCGGACAGAAGCACTATGTGGGGGAGATTCGCCGGAATCCCATCGTTTTCGGCATCGGGCCCGCCGGCACGGGGAAGACCTTTCTGGCTGTGGCTATGGCGGTCAAGGCGTTCCGTGAGAAGCTCGTGTCGCGCATCATCCTCACCCGTCCCGCCGTGGAAGCGGGGGAACGGCTTGGATTTCTTCCGGGAGACCTGCAAAGCAAAGTGGATCCCTACCTGCGCCCCCTGTACGACTCCCTCTACCAGATCATGGGACCTGAAACCTATCAGACCCACATGGAACGCGGCATCATCGAGGTGGCCCCGCTGGCCTACATGCGAGGACGCACGCTGGATGAGGCGTTCATCATCCTCGATGAGGCGCAGAACACGACGCCGGAACAGATGAAGATGTTCCTCACCCGCATGGGCGTGGGTTCCCGCACGATCATCACGGGCGACGTCACCCAGATTGACTTGCCCGGAAGCACCCGTTCCGGCTTGATTGAATCACAGCGCATCCTTCGCGGGGTGGAAGGAATTTCCTTTGTGCACCTTTCCGCGCGGGATGTGGTTCGTCATGAACTTGTCCAGCGGATTGTCCTCGCATACGAGCGCGATGTCAAGGGGAAAGAGCGGCAGGATCGCCGGGATCGGGGAGGAACGGCAGATGAATGATCGGCCAGACGAAAAGGATAGGAGCAAGGAAAACAAACTTGCGCGCAAGCCCGGCTGGAAATGGTCCGGCTTTCATTTCGGCGGGGAACGGATCGGGCGGGATCAGGCGGGAAGCACGGCGCAGTCGCGGCGGGCGGCAGCCAGCACGGACAAACCGGGACGTGTCAGGAAAATGCTGCGCCGCAGCGGTTTCCGGCGGGGATTCTTTTTTCTTGCAGCGGCGGTGGCTGTTTTCATTGCGGTATTGCACGGGGCAACCCCGGAAAGGTACCGGCTGAAGGTCGGAGATGTCTCCACCTTCGATATCAATGCGCCGCGCGATATCATCAACACGATCAGGACAGAGGAAATGGCGTTGGCCAAGGCCGCCGAGTTGGATCCGGTCATGATCGAGGATGACCGCGCCAATATCGAAATGCTGAATGCAGTCTACTCCCTGTTTGAACCACTCGAGGATGCGGTTGCCGCCGTGAAGGAGCGTGTCCGGCTGGAAGCGGTTGCCGAACCGGAAGCCGGGTATTATGCGGCCCTGTTCCGTGCGGAGTCGGCCACGGTGTATCAGAGCCTGCTTTCGACCCTTGATGAAACGGATCTTGCCGCGCTGATCGGCTTCGACAGCGCAAAGTGGCTGACCCTGCTGAAAACCGTCGTCACGGACCGCATCCTGGCGGACCTTTCCCGAAAGCAGATCACCGAAGAGAATCTGAAGGACGTGCGGATCGAAGGGCAGGACATGATGGCGGCCGCTTTCAGCGACAGGCCCTGGTCCGTGATCGGAAACGCCCTGCTGGTGCAGGTGCTCAAGCCGAACAGCCACATCGATCGGGAAGCGACGGATGCGCAGCGGGCCGCGTTCATCGTGGCCTACCAGAAAGACAATCCCGTCATCATCAGCAAGGATGAACGCATCCTCAACAAGGATGACATCGTCACCCCCGACAAGTGGCAGGTGCTGAAGGAATTGAATTTCATCGAGAGGGAAGGCGGCATCGACATTCCGTTCAACCTGGCCGTCCTCGTCCTGGTTGCGGCCCTGGCCGTCATCACGCTGCTGTTCATTCGGAGGTTCCAGTCCGTTGTCTATCGCGATCCGAACCTTGTTGCCCTGACAAGCCTTGTTGTGGTCCTTGTCTGTGTCATGGCCTGGGTGGTGCAGGAGTTTTTGGGAAACTTCGCTTCCCTGCTGCTGCCGGTCCTCATTGTCCCGGTGCTGCTGTCAACGCTCATCGGCCTGGAAACGGCCATCATCGTCAACGCAGTGCTCGCTTTCGCCTTCATGGTCATGTTCGGCGGGGATGCGGCTTTTGCCCTGATGACCTTCGCAGGGGGTTCCCTCGCTGCGTTCCTGACCAACCAGGCAAGCCAGCGCAGACGCCTTTCCATGTCCGGCCTGGTGATCGGCGCCGTCAATGCCGCCATTGTCACGGCTATGGGCATCATCGACAAAAAAGGGCTGGAAAGCCTTTTGAACGAGGGTGGGCTGGCATTTCTGAACGGTGTCCTCTCCATGATTCTGGCAATCGGGATCCTGCCTTTCCTGGAGAGCGCCTTCAATGTGATTACGCCGTTCAAGCTCCTGGAACTGTCGGACCCGAACCATCCGCTGATCAAACGGCTCCTGATTGAGGCGCCCGGCACCTACCA
>JANYKF010000311.1 GCA_025361665.1 Clostridiaceae bacterium | reverse complement strand
CGGCCGCACAGGCGGGTTCGTCGACAGGCGAGCAGCCGGTTCCATTGCCGGACGCACCTGCAGCACCGGAACCGAAACAGGCATCCTTGGATGCGGGTATCCTTGTCCGGTCTGAAAACATCCTTTCAACCAGCGAGAAGGAAGCCCTTCTGAATGAACTTGAAAGGGAACTGAATGGTCTTTTCGGCGCAATCGACCAGGTTTCGACAGAAGAGCAAGCCGGGCAGGCAGAATAGGAGGAGACGGACATGAATCGAAACAGACAACCTGACATGAATCCGGATGCACGAATCAGCCGGATGCGGCGCATGACCCTCTCTTGGCTGCTCGTTGTCATCCTTCTTCTGGGAAGCTCGCTCCCGGCAGGCGCAACGACCAGTCATTCCGATTCGGAGCGGACTCCTGAGCGCAAAATCACTGCTTCGGACAGAATCCACTCGAGAAACTCGGACACGGAAGGCCCCATTCGCCGGGAAACACCGCAGGCACCTCCAGTGAAAAGCAACGCGGATTCCATGAAGCAGGCCAAGCAGATCATGAACCAGAAGCTGGCAGCCAGCAACCGTCTGTCCCAGGAAATCGGTGTCATGAAGAAGAAGGCCGCAAAACTGGTGGAAACAGCCAGGAACCGCATCAAGCAGATACTGAAAAACAGCGAGAACCTTTCAGGTGAGCAGATTGTGGCGCTGAAGGACGTCGTGTCGCAGCTCAAGCAATACCGCGACAATGTGGAGGCACAGGAACGCATGGTCGCGGAGATCCTCCAACGGCTGCACGATTTACGCTCCGAGGAGCAATATGCCGATTCCGTTACGGTTCTTGATGAGCTGATCGCGGCACAGAAAAAGATGGTCGAGATCATGAAGGGCAGCGGAACGGCAGTCTCCCACATTGGGATCATCCTGAAATCATAAGTGAATGCCATGGAGGCTTGCCCGTAACTGGTGCGGCAAATGCCATTTGCACACCGAACCTACCTCACAATAAAGGTTGCCATCGTCCTGAAGCCCGACGTGTATCATGTGTCCTGTCGGTCCACATCGGGGTTGTGTGCATCCTTTTTTTCTGCGGAATCATTTGGGGCTGCAGCGGAATCGTTCGGATTTGCCGCCTCGTTTGGGGCTGCGGCTGAATCGCTCAGGGTGTCGTCCGAATTCCCTGACCCGGCATTCCATGCACCCGGCTGTTGGGCATAAGGATCCCACGAAGAAGCGTTGGGTGGGGTGTTTGTTCCGAACCGGTCCTTGGGCTTGCGGTTTTTCATGGCCCGCAGGAGAAAATAGATGCCGACGATACCCGGGCCGCTGACGGATTGCAGCCGAAGCCCCCTGAACACGCCCGAAGCACCCAAAAGAATGAGAAGGACTATGATCGAAGACAGGATGATCATGGTTTTCCTGAATTGCGGATTGGCAGGATTGAATGCCCATTGCCACCATGTCTGCCGTGGACCGTAGCCTTGTCTGGGATCATATTCCCGCTGCGGATCGAAACCCTGACCGGGATCATATGCCTGCTGCGGATCGAAACCTTGATTGGGTTCAAATCCCAGCTGTGAATCGAGGTTCTGTACAGGGTTCGATTCCTGCTTTGGGGCAGAGCGCCCTTTCAATCCGACACCCGGGTCCGGGTCCATATCCTCCCGGGGAGCGCCTTCCTCCATGTCTGGTTTCGATATGGGCGGTTTCTCTGTCTGCAGCGGGTAATCCGGTGATTTCGGGAAGGGAATCACCTGCCGCCTTGGGCTGGAAATGGCCACCGATTCTGCCGGCCGCATTTTTTGCTGACCGGAAGCGCCAAGCAAAGGCACCCCGTTCCAATTCGCAAACTGGCCAAGTACCTTGCAGATTCCTTCTTTTTCGGAGGCGTAGCGGCCAACGGGATAGGGTCTGCTGCTGTCACGCGGCTTGATGAAGGCATCACAGAAGGCAACGCCGTTTTCCGTCCCGCTTTGCAGCCGGATGAACTCGATGTCGCCGACCTGCAGAACCCAGGCACCTTCGGGAAGGAGGGCGGTGATGGTGGTTTCCCGGATTTCCCAAATTCCTTCCCGATAGGCCGGTGACTGTGGATTCGACATGCCGATGACCTCCTTCATGGCCTGCAGGCAGGCCGGTTCGCCAAGTTCATCTTATCACGGAAGCACCGGGACGACAATGAATGTCCATGCGAAGCCCCCCATCCTTCTTCTCCTGTTTTGCTGGATTCAACTTTCTCCACCCCCGCTGTCGCCATCATGACTGTCGCCATGGCTGACGCCCTAGTCACTGCCTCCATCGTCTGCATCCCCGTCGTGATGGTGGGCAAATTCATCGTTATTTCCGGTGGTGTCGCATGGGTTCTCATTGACTGAATTGTCCCAGCGGTCAGCATCCCGGTATGGGTTGGGGAATTGCCGGTTTTTTCCCTTGTTTGTCATGCCGATGAGGAACAGCACAATGCCAATGGCGCAGATTGTGCCTGCATTACTGCCGCCGCGGTGACCCATCGAGATGAATATGGCAACGGAAAACAGCAATACGGACAAGATGAGGAAACCGCTTCGTTTCTTTTTTTTGGGAATCGGCTCCATTCCGCGGATTTCCCGCAGGACTTCCCGATCATCATGGGGTGTCTTGCGGGACATCAGAACCTCCCCCGGAAAACGATGGCTGCCTGAATGTGCCAATCATCGGAACCTCCCCGGAAAACGATGGCTACTTGAGCGTGCCGATCATCGGAACCTCGCTCAATTTAGCTTTTCCATGGCTTACGAGGAGGATCGCTTTCGAAAGATCCTTTCCGGCGGTATATTGGCCAAAATGACTGCCGTTTGCCCATGGTGCGGCGTTGGTGACATCATACACGTTACCGTCCACCGCGATGTATGCCGGGTTTCCATTCTGGCCATCAAATTTCGCAAGCTCGTCCACGGTGTACTCCTTCAGCGTCGCATTTGAAGAAACGGCGGCTGAAGATGCAGTGGCCGTTGCGGGAGAAGCGGGTGCACCGCAAGCAGCCAGCAGCAGGACGAGTGGCAGTGCAATGAAAAAAAGGCGGATGCCGTGAAGATTTGGAGTTTGTTGCCTGTTCCTTGTGTTGTCGTCTCTCATTTTGTCATCCTTCCATTCATGTTTTCGTCTCATTTCGTTATCATTCCATATGTGCAAATGTCCATCCACGGGTATTGCGTACATTTTTTATCTACCCTTCATGTGGCCATGTTATCACCAAAGGGCAGATGTTTTGAAATACCAGTCCCTCATGGTGAACCTCCTGTCAGGTCGTCTTCCATGGAACCCCGCCATATGACTGGGTTGCGATGCGTCCCATCTCCGCTCCGGCCAGCAGGGCTTTCGAAATATCGCCGGTTTGTATCCAGGTTGCGGTGAAACCGGCCTGAAACGCATCGCCGCAGCCGGTTGCATCCACTACCTTCGAAACCGGCAATGCGGGTTGCACCCAGCGGGAGCTGCCTTGGAAGGCCATGCTGCCGTCCGCACCGAGAGTCAGAACCAGGAGGCCCGGTTTCCTTTCCGCGAGTTTAGCCAGGTTCCCCGCCATGTCGGCTGTTCCGCCAAAATAGCAGAGGGTATTGCTTCCCATGCACTTTTCCACTTGTTCCTCATCCATGAGATGCAGGAAATCGATGGAAAGGAATTGCCGGGATTCTTTTCTTGCCAGGGTTTCTTCGAAACATGGACAATCCGCATGTGTGGCCCATATGTCAAAATGGCTGAGATATGCCCAGTCGTCGGAATCCATGCGGAATTCCCCATATGCGCCATTCTGCCATGCGCCCTCCACGCCAAAACGTTCCCCTGCCTCATCATTGAGGATCCGATTGCATGCCGTGATGCCGGCAAGCCGGCGCAGGTGGCTGCAGTCGACCGATTCCGACTGAAGCAGGGCTTCAATCCGGTCTCCGTTTGCATCTGTCCCCAGCGCACCGACAAAAGCGGAATCATACCCAAGATGACGGAATCGGATCGATTGGTTCAAGGCGTTTCCACCAGCATGACATTCCCCCGCCTGCGGGAATTCATCCATGGCTGCGACCGTGAAACAGGCAACTCTCATACTTCCCCCTCAGGTCCTCTGCGGTTGGTCCGTGCACCCATGCCTCCATGGCTTCATTTGCCATGCCGCCATAGCCCAATTTGGCATGCAGCCATAGCTCAGCTTGGCATGCCGCATAACTCAGCTTGGTATGCCGCATAGCTCATTTTACCATGTGTCTGTAGGACATGCATGCAAAGGGCATGCAAGTACCCGGGCCACTACGGTTCAGCGCGCAGAAAAGGGGTCTGTCCCGTTAAGACAGCCCCTTTCCGTGCAGATCAGCAGATTGGTTTTTACTGGCGGCCGACCTGAAACCCCTTCAGCCGATTGCCTCGGAACCCGTTTCACCCGTCCGGATGCGGTACACTTCTTCCACCGGCATCACGAATATCTTGCCGTCCCCGATGTTTCCCGATCGGGCCGAACTGATGATCGCATCGATGGTTGGCTTCACGAAGGAATCATTGACCACGATTTCAATGCGGATTTTCGGCAGCAGGTTGATCGTCTTGATGCTTCCACGGTAGTTTTCCGTGTATCCTTTTTGCTGTCCGCATCCCCGTACGGGGCTGACGGTCATCTTGTGGATTTCGGCATTGAACAGTGCCTGCTTGACATTGTCAAGGGACTCGGGACGAATGATGGCGATTACCATTTTCATGCAGCGACACATCCTTTCCTTTTCTTCATGAGGGATCCATCCCTTCAACATAACACAAATCATCCGTTTTTGCAGGAAAGTCAATCTATGATTCCGGTTTTTCCAACGCTGATTTAACTCATTCTACTCTGCCAGGCAAACGCTGCCAGCCAATCAGAAACTGGGTAATGGAGGATCAGGCGATGGACTGGTCGGATGAAAAGTCGGGATACGCATCCTCTCCATGCTGCGTGATGTCCATGCCCTGCATTTCGTCTTTTTCCGCCACACGCGTCTTCACGACCAAACCGACTGCCTTCATGATGAGGAACGTCATGACAACCGAAAAGGCGGCGGTGATGGAAGCGGCGGCGAGCTGGATGAGGAACTGTTCCGGATTGCCGTACAGCAGGCCATCCTTGCCGAAGGGGTTGACGGTCGTGGTGGCGAAGACGCCGGTCATGACGGCGCCGAAGAATCCGCCGACGCCATGGCATCCGAACGCATCCAGCGCATCGTCATAACCAAGCTTGTGCTTGAGATAGCTGACGGCGAAATAGCAGAGGGGGCTGACCAGAGCGCCGATGATGACGGCTGCGACCGGGGTGACGAAACCGGCGCCGGGGGTGATGGCCACGAGGCCGACCACGGCTCCGGTGGCAGCGCCGAGGACAGTGGGTTTGCCAGTCTTGATCCATTCAACGAACATCCAGGACAATGTGGCGGCGGCGGCGGCCATGTTGGTGGTCAGGAACGCGTGGATGGCGAGGCCGCCGGAACTGAGGGCCGAGCCTCCATTGAAGCCAAACCAGCCGAACCACAGAAGGGCCGCGCCCAGGAGGACAAACGGGATGTTGTGGGGGATGGCCGTGCTCTTTTCCTTTCTTTTTCCCAGCATGAGGGCCAGGACCAGTCCCGCGAACCCGGAGCTGATATGGACAACGGTGCCTCCGGCGAAATCCAGCGCCTGGAAGGCGGCATTCGGGTTCAGCAGCGACATCCATCCATCCACGCCCCAGACCCAGTGCGCAATCGGGTCATAGACAAGCGTGGCCCAGAGGACGGAGAACAGCAGAAAGGCTGAAAACTTCATCCGTTCCGCAAATGCGCCGGAAATGAGCGCCGGCGTGATGATGGCGAACATCAGCTGGAACAGGGCGAACAGCGTGTGCGGGACTGTGCCCGCATAGACCGACGGCGCGGCCCCCACGCCGGAAAACCCCAGATACTGGCCGACGCCGAACAGCGGCCCACCGGTTCCGAATGCGATGGAATAGCCAAAAAACAGCCATTGGATGGAGATCACAGCCATCAGCACAAAGGAGTTCATCATCGTGTTGAGCACGTTCTTGCGGCGAACCATGCCGCCATAGAAAAAGGCGAGGCCCGGTGTCATGATGAACACCAGCACGGTGCTGGCGAACATGAAGGCCGTATCGCCCGCGCTCTGGGCGCTGGTCACGCCGACAGCGTCCCTGAAGGCGATCTTCGCCTCATCGCTCTGCGCCGTGAACGTATCCGGCAGCGAAGTGCCCTTCTCCGTAGCAAATGCCGCGAAGGAAAAGGACATGCAAATGAACAGGAACAACAGCAAACCTATACTGAATTTTCGTTTCATCCTCTTCCCTCCGTGTATCACAATCACCGTTCTGTCACAGCTGCGGCCGGCCGGACCGCATGAATCCTGGAATACAACACAAAAAAGGCGCTTTGGGGGATTTTCCCAAAAGCGCCTTCGCTTGCGTCACTCGTATCGAGCATGTTCATTGTACCATCAGCCAACCGGATTTGCAAGTTTCGTTTTCAAAAATTTCATTATTCAGATACCTGCACAAATAAATCATAGGACATTGCAAGGGATAAGACGGATTGCCGTGTTCGCATGTTCGTGCGCTGTTCCTGGAAGATTGCCATATTTATCTGCCTGAATTCTGTTCAAAAAGATTCGCAGCCACACCTGCCAGAATATCAGGCGCCCCTTCCAGGGAGATTAGGGTCAGCCGGTGCAAGGCGCGCGAACAGACAGTATGGAACAAGCCCCTTTCCTCTTGTGCAATGTATTCGCCCTGTCCGGCCAGGATCACGATTGCATGATCGAACTCCAGTCCTTTGGCCAGGTAGGAAGGAATGATCAA
>JANYKF010000280.1 GCA_025361665.1 Clostridiaceae bacterium | reverse complement strand
CAAAGTTATCATTCGCCGTGCGCGTCCGAGTGCGGATCTCGTTCATATCGTCAACCAACTCAATGGCTATAGTTTCCCTAGTGGACACGTCATGCACTATACCGCATTTTTCGGATTTCTCTGTTTCCTGTCTTTTACCCTGCTCAAACCATCCTGGATTCGAACCATGTTTCTGGTCGTCTTTGGCAGCCAGGTCGTCCTGGTTGGAATATCGAGAATTTATCTCGGCGATCACTGGGCTAGTGATGTACTGGGCGCCTATTTGTTGGGTGGATTATGTCTGATTGCCTCTATAATTTTCTACCGATGGGGCAAAACTCGTTTTTTCCCGAATCAGCCCACAGCGGCAGCAAAAAGCAAATAATGGTGTTCGAACCGGATATCTCCTTGCATTGAACCTCTCGGAATGTCACAACTCGGCATCCAGCATGTGAAGCAGCGCGGCTTCGAATTCCGCGTCATTTTCCGGCTTGCGTTTTTTCATCCCTTTTGTCCTCCCTCCGGCTCGTCGCACTTTCTGTCCCAGATGCCTTTCGAACAGCAGGCGGTCAATATTGTCGGCATCATATTCCATGCCGTCCTGGTTCAGCACGCGGCAGCCCTTCCCCAGGGCAAGCGCTGCAACGCCGAAATCCTGCGTCACCACGATGTCGGAGGGTTTCAGGCGATTGGCCAGGGCAAGGTCGGCACTGTCCCGATCCCGATCGACGGTGATCACTTCGCTGTATCCGTCCCGGATGATGTGGCTTGTGTCGCAAATCATGATGACATGGATTCCGCGTCCACGGGCCATCCTGACAATGATATCCTTCACGGGGCAGGCATCCGCATCCACCAAAATCCTCATTCCGGTTCTCCTTCCGCATGTTGCACGCCTTGGACGGCAAGAATCGGCGCAGGTTCCTTCACGCACAGGGACTCAAGCCGCACGGAGGCCGGAACAAGTCCTTCAGCCGATACGGTCAGGAAGATCCCACCCGGTTCCCCTCCAGCCCGTACCACGGCAGTGGCGATTCCCCTGCAGGCACGCCGCATGTTTCCGGTATAGGCCTCCTCGGAATCCGGGTCGCCATTGCCGACTGCCAGCAGGCTGCCCTCCCCGTTGGCCGCAAAGAGCAGAAGGTTTTCTGCTGTCGGCACACGGACTCCTTTGGAGTCGACCACTTCCGCCAAGACATATGCAAGGTCGCCAAACCCTTTGTCCAGTATCCGCCGATCCGGCGTCAGCCGAATGGATGAAGGAGATCCTGCGGTTTCTAGCAAAGTCCGCGAGCACTCAATTCCTGACCGGATCCCGATGGCTTCAAGGGAACCCGGTTCATACGCGACTTCGAAGGATGCCATATGTCTGTTGGCTTTCCCGGCGGGTTTTCTTCCGATTTCCTTTCCATTGAGGCAAAGGACAACCTCATCATCCAGGCTGTACACATCGACGACGCAGGTTTTCCCTTCCTGCCCGGGCCAATTCCATGATGCCATGACATCCGGCCATCCCCAGGGAGACAAAACAAGCTTCCTGTCAAAGTCTTCCGGAGAATGAACGGCAATATACGGAGCCTGTGAAATGCCCCAGACACAGTCGCGGTAATAAGATTGCGGGCGTTTCACGCCGCAGATGTCGATATCGCCGCAATTCGCCTGATGCCAGGGGTACGGCGTCCAGTTTTCCTTGAAGTCCGCGGGCCGCTCATGGCCAAGGCCGGCTTCTCCCAGATAGTCGAGACTCGTCCAGACAAAATCACCGATGACGTATGGAAGCCGTTCCGTCGCTTCCCAATAATCAAACGCCTGATGGGGAAATGTTTCCGTTCCGCAGATGACGCGGCCCGGATACTGTTCCGCATCCCGCTCATAGCGGTGCAGAAGGTAGTTGTAGCCAACAATGTCGAGTGGGGCCGCGAAGGCGGAAGTGGCTTTGTCCCAGCGCGCCATGATTTCCGGCGTATCCCCCGGTATCGTATCCTCCCAAAGATCGCAGAGCGCATTGGTCACCGGCCGGGTCGGGTCGATGGACCGCACATGATCCGCCAATGTCCGGGACCATTCGGCACCGTTCGACCAGCCGTTGCGCTCGATGATCTCATTGCCGGTGGACCAGATGATCACGCTCGGGTGATTGCGGTCGCGCAGGACCATGGCTGTCAGGTCGCGCTGCCACCAATCTTCGAACGAAACACTGTAATCTCCGGGATTCTTGCCATGCCGGAAGCAATCGAACGCCTCATCGATGACCATCATGCCCAAACGGTCGCAGGCATCCAGAAAGGCGACCGAGGGCGGATTGTGCGCGCAGCGGACGGTGTTGAAGCCGCTTGCCTTCAGAAGCTCCACCTTTCGTTCCTCGGCGCGGGCGTAGGCGGCTGACCCAAGCAGGCCGCAATCGTGGTGGACGCATCCGCCCTTGAGCTTCAATTTTTCACCGTTGAGCCGGAACCCATGGACGGCATCCACGGAAATGGTACGGATTCCGAATGCTGTTTCAGCCGAATCAGCCAGGATCCCATCCAGCAGCACCTCTGTTTGCAACCGGTGCAGGAACGGGTCGTCCACTGACCATGTCCGGGCATCAGACACAAGGATCTCCTGTCTGATGGTTTCACTGCTCCCGGCTGGAATCTCAAGCTTGCCGTAACAGGAAGAGACCATCCGCCCGTCTGCCGATATGGTTGATCGCACGGCAGCCAGGACAGCCTCCCGCCCGTCATTGCTCACAAGGGTCGCAACCTGCACGACGGCCGATCCGCTGCTTATTTCCACTGTCGACACGGCCACATCCCAAGGACCTGTGCGGACCTTGCCCCCCACCAGGAGCCGGATGGGACGATATACCCCGGAACCGCTGTACCAGCGGGTATTAGCCATTCCGCCGTTGTTGGCTTCGATGCGGAGGATGTTCTTTCCCTCATGAAGGTATGGCGTGAGGTCGCAATGGAAACTTGTATAGCCGTATGGATGGCGCCCGGCCAATTGCTTGTTGATCAGCACCACTGCGTTCATGTAGACGCCTTCCAGTTCAAGAAGGACCGTTTTGCCCACCCAATCGGCCGGAACTTCGATTTCCTTCTCGTACAGGCCGATGCCACCGGGGAAATACCCGTTTCCGCCGCCACCGACCGCATCCGCACTCCGGGAGAGGCCGATGCTGAAATCGTGCGGCAGATCGACCGCCGCCCATCCTTCCTTCTCTTTCATCTCCGGTTTTCCGGACATATGCTTGAATTTCCAGTTCCTGTCCAGTTTGATGGATTCCATCCGTGTGTCCTCCCCATTCCATTCAATTTTTCCTTACAACGATCATATCACGGTTGATGGCCTGGTCCACCCGGTGCAGGAACCCGTCATAGGGCGGATCGCTGAGCACGGTGAGTCCTTTGATGCGGAAAACGGAGGCAAAAGAATCCCGATCCAGCACAAACTGATTCCAGGCCAGCACGAGGGTGCCGCCAGGTTTCAGGACTTCAAGCCAGGCAGGAAGGCAGGCCTTCACGAGTTCCCTCGGGTTGCGGGTCAGGGAAGGCGAAACCGTTTGGCTGTGACTCCCGTGCTGAACACCGTACGGAAGATCGCCGACGATCAGATGAAACTGTTCCCTGCGGAAATATTGGTCCGCATATTGGCTGTCTCCTTCCACCATGCAGAGAATCTGTTTCGCACCCGCCTTTTGCGCTTCCTTTGATACGGAATATTCAAACCGCGTCATTTCCGACCTGAACCGCCTGCCTTCACCGCTGATGCGTTCCTGTGTCATGACGTGCTTGTATTTTCCGGTTTCAAGGTACTTCCGGAAGAAGACGCTCATCTCATGGACGGCCTTCTCTCCAATTTCCACCCCATAGGCATTCCAGCCGGACATGGCTGCCTCGAAAAGCGTGGTTCCCTTCCCGGCAACCGGATCCAGCAGGGATATGCCGGATTCTTTAGCAAAACGGCCGGACAGCAGTCCGACATTCATCATCATCCGGGTGAACAGTTCATTGGTTTTACCCGAGTATTTGAGGATGGTGCCCACATCGTCGTTCATGACGCCCGTTCGCCTTTTCCGGATGGGAAGGAGGGCGAAGTCATTTCCTCGCGCTTCAAGATGAAAAATGGCAAACACGAAAGAAAGCCTGGACAACAGGAGAAGATCCGGTTCGGATAAAGGACGCCCCGCACGAAAGGAAAGCAGATGAATCCCTTCCACTTCCAGCGGTCTGAAGTCACCGCACGGCGTTTCGAAACAGCGGCAGGCGATTTCCAGTTCCGCACGGGCCATTGCCTTGGAGGATTCGAAGTAGACGCGGTTGTGCCCCGGATTCACCATCAGGCCATAACGCAATCCATCTGTTTCAGACATTTCCAACCTCCTCAATTCCCTCGTCTTCCGTTCTAATCCGGTTGTCCGACTGATGAAGCGGCAACAGGAAATTCGATGACAAACGTGGCTCCGGCCCCAAGTGCGCTTTCGGCCCTTATGGTCCCGCCCTGCGCGTCCAGCAAGGCGCGGACGATGGCCAGGCCGATTCCGGATCCGCCTGTCTCGCTGCTTCGGGAGTTGTCGGCCCGGTAGAACCGTTCGAAGATGAGGGGCAAATCTGAAGCGGGAATGCCAATGCCCGTATCGGAGACGGACAGGCGTGCACGATCATCCTGCATGGAAGTGTCCACCGTCACGGCACCTCCAGCCGGCGTGTGCCTCAATGCATTGCCGAGGAGATTGTTCAGGATCGTGACAAGGCTCTCCTGATCAAAGCATCCGACCGCCGATGAGCCCAACTGGCGGATTTCCACCTGCTTCGCCGCGAAAACGGGCGCCCAGCCCGACACTGCCAGGCGTGCCGCAGGCATCAAATCTCCCTGGACCGGATGCAGGATCGTTTCTCCCACATCCAGCCTGGCCAGTTTCTCGACTTCGGAAATGAGGCGGGCCAGTTGATTGGCTTCCTCCATGCAGACCGTCATCCGTTCCGCATCTGGTTCCCAGATGCCGTCGCGGATGGCTTCGAGATGGGAAAGCAGAATCGTGACCGGCGTGCGCAGATCATGCGCGACATCGGAAAACAGTCTTTTCCGGAGGGATTCCTGCTTCTCCAGCGCAAGCGACAACCGGTTGATGGAATCCATCAGGGACTGGATTTCCGAAATCCCGGTGCGTTCCTGCACGGTCTGCCCATACTTGCCGGCGCCGATCCGTTCTGCGGCACCGGTCATGTGCCGGAATACGATCCCGATCCTGGACGCCGCGAGATAGGCGACAGCAAGCCCCAGCAGAAGCAGCGCGGCCCCGGTCATGATGACGACACGGTTGATGGTCGTGATGAACGCCTCGTCCTGCATGTTCATCATCGTTCCCGGCGCGGAGACGATGGCAGACCCGATGGCTGCGCCTTCAAAAGACAACGGAACAGTCCGTGTGACATTTCCCGGCCCCATCGCCAGGCCAGGTGCGTCATCTCCCCCTTGAAACGGCATCATGCCGCGCATGCGCCGCTCCCCGCGTCCGCGGAGTGGGGCGGGACCCGACAGGATGGGTTTTCCCGCGGCATCCAGCACGGAGATGGAGATGCCGTCGTCCGCCGCGC
>JANYKF010000119.1 GCA_025361665.1 Clostridiaceae bacterium | reverse complement strand
AGAGTTACCAAGCGCTACTTCGAGGTGGGCATTTTGCCTGTCTCGAGAACGTAGCAGAAAATATAAGCAGTGTGAGGTATTCCATGGCTGATAACGTTGTTTCCCAGGGTTCGGATAACGGTCTTGATTTCGACAAGTTTGCTGTCCGGACGAAGGACGGTTCGGTTGATATCCAGCAGACCCATACGCGGTTCACGCAGGAGCTTCACCAGTTCATCCAGAGCGAACGCATACAATCCCCGAAGCATCTGATGTTCGTCCATTTCATACCTCCATGAGGATAGTTGGGCCATAAGGCTGTAGACATGTGCTTATCTTATCCGTTGCAGAGAGGCATTGCAAGCAGGATATCGGGCCGGATGCCGTGCTTTTGGGGTATAATGTGCCCATGCGGACTCATCGGGTCAGCCGTTGAATCGATATGGATTCAGGCAACAGGTCATCCGCAGAAAATACCATGGGGGATTCACGAATGGCAAAAATGGTAGAATGCGTTCCGAACTTCAGCGAAGGTCGTGATTTGGAAAAAATTCACAGAATTATCGCCCCGTTCCTTTCAACCGAAGGAGTGAAGCTTCTGGGAACGGCGCCGGACAGGGACCACAACCGCGTGGTTGTGACCGTAATTGGTGAACCTGAGGCGGTGGGGCGTTCTGTCGTGGAAGCCATTGGCACGGCCATCCGTGAAATCGACATGAACACGCAGCGGGGTGAACATCCGCGACTCGGTTCCACGGATGTCGTGCCCTTCATCCCCATACGGGATATGTCGATGGAGGAAGCGGTTCAATTGTCAAAAAAGGTCGCGGCTGAAGTGGCGGAACGCTATGGACTGCCGATTTACCTGTATGAAAAGGCCGCTGCACGGCCGGATCGAGAAAATCTTGCCGTGATCCGCAAAGGCGAATACGAGGGTCTGAAAGAGAAGATGACCCAACCTGCCTGGAAGCCGGACTTTGGTCCTGACATCCCGCATCCCACAGCCGGTGCAGTTGTCATCGGCGCGCGCACACCGCTCATCGCTTTCAACATCAACCTCAACACAACTGATTTGGCAATCGCAAACCGGATTGCCAAATGCATCCGCCACAGTTCCGGCGGTTTCCGCTGCTGCAAGGCCATGGGTGTGAATCTTGCCGAAAAGGGCATCGTGCAGGTATCCATCAATATGACCGATTATGCGACAACTCCGCTGCACCGTGTTTTTGAAACCGTGCAGCTTGAAGCGGAGCGCTCCGGTGTGTCCATAGCAGGAAGCGAAGTCATTGGTTTTGCCCCGATGGAAGCGCTGGTGGACGCGGCGTCCTATTTCCTGCGCCTGGATGGATTCACCTCGGAGCAGATTCTGGAAAGCCATTTCAGGTAGGCAATCTGAATACGGAACCGCCGCTTGCAGCCAGCAAACTGATCCGCCATGCGGTAGGTCCGCCCACTGATATGCTGTTTATCCGATCGGAACTGAATTCATATCATCCGTCTCTGGATATCCCGCAGCATTTCCATCGTGGTGAATGGCTTTTCATTCTCCATCTTCGGCAGGAACAGGAAGATGGTTGCTGTTCGGAGCACGACCGAAAGCATGAAGACGATCATGTAATGGTCCGGAACAGCACCGAAGACGGTGATGCCACGGGCCACCACCGTGTCCTGGATGCCCTGGAGCAGCGCTCCGCCGGTCAGCACGCCCAGGAAGGCTCCGGCGATCGACGTGATGGCGGTGAATACGGCAACATAGGAAGGACGCTGCGTTTGAGGGGAAACCCGCAGCAGGATGTTCATGACCGCAAGGCCGGAGGCACCCCAAACGAGTCCCCCGACTGCGTTGAAGATGAAAAGCGTCAGCGGGCTCCCGGCGGAGGAAAAGAGCCATACGACAGGATTGATGGCCGCGACAAGACAGGTGATCCACAAGACGGGTTTGTTTCCATACCGGTCCATCAGCCGTCCCCAATGGGAGAGGACCATGACCGCGAAAACCGCACCCGTGACCTGGCTGCCCAGCGTGACACTGAGAAAGGAGAGCTTCAGCGGACCGAGCGCATACCGGATAAAATAGGGGCCTGCGATGTTCGCGGTGAAGGACCAGACAGTCCAGAACAGGAGAAAACGGAAAAAAGGCCTGTTGTTGATCATGTCATGGAATACCGTGCGGATCTTCACTCCGGATTCCGTATGCATCTGGACATCCTTCACCCCGATGAAGCAGACCATGTCAAG
>JANYKF010000294.1 GCA_025361665.1 Clostridiaceae bacterium | reverse complement strand
TGAAGCAAAAGTACGAAAGTACATGTGAGTTAGAAGAGCCGTATGCGGGAAAACTGCACGTACGGTTCTGTGAGGGGCAACAGACATTCCCTTCACTCAGAATATAAGTTTGAAAGGAGTGTCGAGTTGTCTACTCGACGGCAACATATGAACTATCAGACGCAGCCGGATCCGAACACGAACACACAGGCAGCGCCCGCATCGCCACAGGCTGCCGCAAGCCAGGCTGCCGCCGCGACGGTCCAGGCGACATCCAATTACGATGTGAACAAGTGGAACGAAATGACGCCGGACGAGCAGAAGAAAGTCATGGATCTTGCCGCCCAAATCAATGTGACGGACTCGCAGTCCGTCATTGCCTTCGGCACAGCGGCGCAGACGGAATTATCAAGATTCTCAGATGCCATTCTCGACCAGATCCGGAACAAGGACAGCGGACAAGTGGGGGAGGCCCTCACGGACCTGCTCGGTCGTGTGCAGGAACTGGATGCCGGGGGCCTGGATCCGAATGCCAAGGGTTTCAACCTTTCGAAGATGTTTGGAGGCTTCAAGGCCGAAGCACGCAAATTCGTGAACCGGTACGACAAAATGAGCGTCTCCATCGAGAAGATCATCGATTCGCTGGAAAAGAACAAGGTTCAGCTGATCCGCGACATCACCATGCTGGACATCATGTATGTGAAGAACCTGGAGCATTTGAAACAACTGGATCTTTTCATCATGGCCGGCACCTTGAAACTGCAGGAATTGAACAGCAAGGTCCTTCCTGCCCTCCGCGAAGAGGCGACTCGGACGGGAGACGCCATGGACGCGCAGAAGGTGAAGGATGCCATGGATCTCATCAACCGATTCGAGAAAAAGGTCCACGACCTGAAACTCACCCGGATGATTTCCATCCAGACCGCACCGCAGATCCGCCTGATCCAGAGCAATGACCAGATGCTGGTGGAGAAAATCCAGAGTTCCATCCTCAATACCATCCCGCTTTGGAAGAACCAGATCGTCATCTCCATCACCCTGCTCCGCCAGCAGGATGCGCTGAAACTGCAGCGGAGCGTCACTGATGCCACAAACGATCTCCTTACGCGCAATTCGGAGATGCTCAAGACCGGTTCCATCCAGGTGGCCCGGGAGAATGAGCGCGGGCTGGTGGAACTGGAAACCTTGAAGAAGGTGAATGCCGACCTGGTCTCCACTTTAGAGGAAACCATCAAGATTCAATCCGAGGGGCGGACAAAACGCACCATGGTGGAGTCCGAGCTCAAGGTCATGGAAAACGATCTCAAGACACGTCTCATGGAAATGACGAAGTAGTTTCGCTTCCGCAGAAACAGGCTTTGCGTGCAGTGGGTTTCCCACACGGCTGTTTTCCACAACTTGACAGCGCGAAAATGACGCATGTATAATGGGGTATACGAAACAAGGGAAATGCCTCTGGTATTTCCTGCAAATGCGCAGACCGGAACACGTCTGGCCGTGAAATCCCTTCAGAGAGCGGGCGCTTGGTGAAAGCCCGCGGGAAGCCGGTGGGATATCCTCCGCAAGCAGTTGCCCAAACACGCTGTTCCAAACGGCCATTCAGGAATCGCCTGTTCCTTTCAAACAATGATGCCAAGCACAGGTGTTGTTTTTGGAATCAAAGGAACGAGTTGTGTCGGGAATGGTCCGGGAAGCAGGGCCAGTAAGGCAGACCGGCACGGGCCGTTATCCCCGGCAAAGACGGAACAGGAGCAGGCTCCCGTTTCAATTTTGGGTGGTACCACGAGAACAGCCTCTCGTCCCAACGGACGGGAGGCTTTGTTATGCTTTCGGGAGGAAGACGTCATGGCAATGGATTACAGCAAAACCCTGAAACTGCCGGTCACTGAATTTCCAATGCGCGGAGGGCTCCCTGAAAAGGAGCCTGCCATGCTTGAACAATGGCAGAAGGCCGGAATCTACCAGAAAAGGCTGGAACGCAACCGCCATAGCGGGAAGCGTTTCGTCCTGCACGACGGGCCTCCCTATGCCAACGGGGGCATTCACCTGGGAACGGCGCTGAACAAGGTGCTCAAGGACATCATCGTCCGTTATTATGACATGAACGGGCATTTCGCCCCTTATGTACCCGGTTGGGATACCCACGGTTTGCCCACGGAGCAGAAAGCCATCAAGGAACGCGGCCTGAAACGCCACGAGGTGGGGCCGGTTGTGTTCAGACAGGCATGCGGGGAAATCGCGCTGAAATACCTTGATGTGCAGCGGGAGGCATTCAAGCGCCTCGGCGTCATGGGAGACTGGGACAATCCGTACATCACCCTGCAGCCTGCTTTCGAGGCCAGGCAGATCGGGGTGTTCGGGGAGATGGCCAAACGCGGATGCATCTACAAGGGGCTCCGTCCCGTGTATTGGTGCCCGAGTTGTGAAACCGCTTTGGCGGAAGCCGAAATCGAATACATGGAGAAGCACAGCCAGTCCATCTATGTGAAATTCCCGATCAAATCGGACGGCGGGAAGCTTGCAGCCATTGCCGGCAGTCTTGAGAACCTGTTCATCATGATCTGGACCACCACTACCTGGACGCTGCCCGGCAACATGGCGATTTCCGTGAATCCGGAATTCACTTACGCAGTGATTGATACCGGATTCGAGAAGGTCATCGTGGCGAAAGAACTGGCCAGGACCGTCATGATGGCGGGAGGCCGGACGGACTGGACCGTGCTTGGGGAGATTCAGGGCGCCAAACTGGAAGGCGTTGTCTGCCGCCATCCATTCCTGGACCGTGATTCCCTGGTCATCGTCGGCGACCATGTCACCCTCGATGCCGGCACGGGCTGCGTGCATACGGCTCCCGGCCATGGGGTTGAAGACTTCGAGGTCTGCAGGAAGTACCCGGAAATCGATGTGCTGGTTCCCGTGGATGATCATGGCGTACTGACGAAGGATGCGGGCAAGTTCGCCGGACTGTATTACAAAAAGGCCAATGGCGCCATTCTCGAGGAACTGAGGACGCTGGGCCTGCTGTTCGCGGATGAAGGGCTGAAGCACCAGTATCCGCACTGCTGGCGGTGCAAGGAGCCCATCATCTTCCGCGCCACGGAGCAATGGTTCATCTCCATCGACAGTTTCCGGGCGGAAGCCCTTGAAGCCGTCAAGACTGTCCGATGGATTCCCGCCTGGGGCGAGGAGCGCATCACGAAAATGGTCGGGGAGCGCCATGACTGGTGCATCTCGCGCCAGCGCACCTGGGGCGTGCCGATTCCCATCTTCTACTGCAAGGCTTGCGGCAGGGAAATCATCGATGACGTCACGATTGCGGCCGTGCAGGAAATGTTCGCGCGGGAAGGCTCAACTTCCTGGTTCGCGAAGGAAGCCTCGGAGATCCTCCCTGCCGGGTATGCCTGCCTGTGCGGGGGTACGGAATTCCGCAAGGAAACGGATATCATGGACGTCTGGTTCGATTCCGGCTCCTCCCATGCCGCTGTCCTGGAAACGCGCCCTGAATTGGGTTCTCCGGCGGACATGTATCTGGAGGGCAGCGATCAGCATCGCGGCTGGTTCCAGTCGTCCCTGCTCACATCCGTCGCGACGAGGAGCCGGGCTCCTTACAGGGAAGTGCTGACCCATGGCTATGTCGTGGACGGCCAGGGCCGGAAGATGTCAAAATCCCTCGGCAACGGCATCGATCCGCTGGATGTCTGTAAACAATATGGCGCCGACATCCTGCGCCTGTGGGTGGCCTTTTCCGATTACAAGACGGATATCCGCGTTTCCAACGACATCCTCAAGCAGACTGCGGAAAGCTACCGGAAAATCCGCAACACCGCCCGGTTCCTGCTTGGCATTATCTCCGACTTCAATCCGGCCGCCGATGCGGTGCCTCATGCGGAATTGCTGGAGGTGGATCGGTGGGCCCTGATGCACCTGAACGACATGGTGGCCACTGTGGTGAATGCCTATGGGGATTATGATTTCCACACCATGACGCATGCCATCCATCAATTCTGCGTGGTGGACATGAGCAGTTTCTACCTCGACGTGACGAAAGACCGCATGTACGCGTCCAAGGCGGATTCCTTCGAACGGCGCTCGGGGCAGACGGTCATGCATGCCATACTTGACACGCTGGTTCGGCTTCTTGCACCCGTGCTGCCCTTCACCTGCGAGGAAATCTGGCAGTACCTGCCTCATGCGCCAGGTGACAATGCGGAAAGCATCCAGCTCAACACCTGGCCGGAACCGCATCCGCAATGGTCAGACGAATCCCTGGCCATCCGTTGGGACAGGATGCTGGAGGTTCGCGTCCCGGTTCTGAAAGCCTTGGAGGAAGCCCGCAATCGCAAGGAAATCGGCCAATCCCTTCAGGCTAAGGTGATCCTCTCCGCATCAGGGGAAACATTTGATTTCCTGCTGGAAAACATCCACCAGCTGCCCACCGTCTTTATTTGCTCACAAGTGGACGTGCTGCCTGGAGAAGACACGATTTCCGTTTCCAATGAACCTGCCGGGTGTGGCGTTACCGTCTCCATTGCGCCTGCTGACGGGAAAAAATGCGAGCGCTGCTGGACCTATTCCGATTCCGTCGGGTTGGATGCGGTTCACCAGACTGTTTGCACCCGTTGTGCCGATGCGATGCGATAGGGGTGCGGCGTTGTGATTGGGACGCAATGATGCGATAGGGGTGTGGCGTTGTGATTGGGACGCAATGATGCGATAGAGGTGTGGCGAACTGGCAGGAGTGATGAAGGAGATATATGGAATGTGGTGAATACCTGAAAATCCTGTGCGGAATCACGGCCGTCACGGGTCGTGAGCATGGTGCCGCATCTCAGATTGCCGCTTTGTTTGCGCCGCTGTGCGACGAAGTACGCACAGACCGGTCCGGCAATGTGTTCGGAACCTGTCGCGGCGAGGGGGAAACCCCGCGCACGATCCTGGTGACCGCCCATTATGACGAGATTGGCCTTGTCGTGACCGGTGTCGAGGAAAGCGGATTTCTCCGCTTTGCCTCCATGGGCGGCATCGACCCGAAGTCCCTGCCCGCTCAGGAAGTTACGGTGTTTGGACGGGAAGCGCTATATGGCGTGATCGGAGCCAAGCCGCCCCATCTGCTTTCCCAGGAGGAAATGGAACTGAGCCTGAAGATGGAAGATCTCCGCATCGACATCGGATTTTCCGGTGAACAGACGAAAGCCCGCGTTCGCGTTGGAGATGTGGTGGGTTTCCGTTTCCCTGTCATAGAACTGAAGAACAACCGGATGGCCTGCAAAAGCATGGACAACCGGGCCGGCGTGGCGACCCTGCTGGAATTGCTGCAGGTGCTATCCGGTCTGAGGCATGCGGATCATGTCATCGTGGCGGCTACCGTTCAGGAAGAAGTGGGCTTGTGCGGCGCGGCCATCGCCGCCTTTTCTGTGGCGCCGGATTTGGGCATCGTCGTGGATGTGTGTCATGCCGACATGCCGGACGCACCGCCAGACGAGCAGTTTCCCCTCGGCAAGGGCGTTGCCGTAGAGCGGGAAGCCGCCGCCCGGCG
>JANYKF010000042.1 GCA_025361665.1 Clostridiaceae bacterium | reverse complement strand
AACCTTTACGGGTTCTTGTCCGTCGAGGGTGCCTGGTTGAGAAAGACTTTTGTGGACCAGGTGGTTGCGACGGGATGTCCTGTACGTTTCGAGGAGGAGCGGTCTGGAAGCTTGATCGAGAACTCGGTTTTCCCGATCAAGGATGAAACCGGCATGGTGAGGCGCCTCGCTGTCTTTGGCCGGGACATCACCGAACAGAAGCGACTCGAGTCGCATCTGCACAGACTGACTTTCATGGATGAATTGACACGTCTTGACAACCGCCGAGGGTTCTTCAGTTGCGCGGAACAGAAGCTGTCAGCCGCGTGGGAACGGAAAGAAGTTTTGTTTCTCCTTTTCATGGATTTGGACGGGCTTAAGGACATCAATGACAACCAGGGTCATCAGGAGGGGGATTCGACGCTTGTCCGGACAGCCGGCATCCTCAGATCCTGTTTCCAGGAATCGGATCTGGTCGCGAGACTCAGCGGGGACGAATTCGTCGCGCTGGTTCCGGCTTCGGAAGGAGTCACGGAGAGTTTCCTGCGGGAACGCCTGCAGCGGCAAATCGATACTGTCAATGCCGGGAGGGGCGCAGCCGCGGCCATATCCATCAGCGTCGGGATTCTCCAAGTCGATCCTGACTGCAGGGATCCCATCGATGCCCTACTGAATCAGGCCGATGCCCTAATGTATGCGCATAAATCGCACAAACGCCGGTAAGGACGACAGTCGTCCATGCACAGGGGGGAGAAGGAACAACATGGCACATCTCATCATCAATGCGGACCTGCAGGGCAGCCGCATCAGCCGCAACATTTACGGACACTTCTCCGAACACCTGGGCCGCTGCATCTATGGCGGCATCTGGGTCGGCCATGATTCACCCGTCCCAAACACCGATGGCTTGAGAAATGACGTCATCGAGGCGCTGCGCCTGCTCAAGGTGCCCGTGCTGCGCTGGCCGGGCGGCTGTTTCGCCGACGAGTACCATTGGCGCGACGGCGTGGGCCCCCACGGGACCCGCAAACGCATGATCAACACCCATTGGGGCGGATTGGTGGAAGACAACAGCTTCGGCACGCACGAGTTCCTCCGCCTCTGCGAACTGACGGGCGCGGAGCCGTACATCTGCGGAAACGTGGGCAGCGGGACCGTGCAGGAAATGCAGGAATGGGTGGAATACATCACGTTCGAAGGGGAATCCCCGATGACGAACCTGCGCAAGGCAAATGGGCGGGAGCAGCCATGGAAGCTGACCTATTTCGGCGTGGGAAATGAAAACTGGGGATGCGGCGGCGCGATGCGGCCGGAATACTATGCGGATTTATACCGCCGGTATGCCTGCTACATCAGAAATTTCAACGGAAACAGCATTTACAGGATTGCATGCGGTCCCAATGAGGGCAATTATCATTGGACAGAGGTGCTGATGCGCGAAGCGGCGAACCGGATGAGCGGCCTCAGCCTCCATTACTATACGGTTCCCTCCGGGAACTGGGACTGCAAGGGATCGGCGACGGAATTCGACGAATCCGAATGGTTCGGCACCCTGAAGAAGACCCTCGTCATGAATGACCTGATCACGAAGCATGACACCATCATGACGCGGTATGACCCGGACAAGCGGGTCGGACTGATTGTTGACGAATGGGGAACCTGGTACGATGTGGAACCGGGCACGAATCCAGGATTCCTCTACCAGCAGAACTCGATGCGCGATGCCATCGTGGCGGGCATCAACCTGAACATCTTCCATCATCACAGCGACCGTGTGCAGATGGCAAACCTGGCGCAGATCATCAACGTTCTGCAGTCCGTCATCCTGACGGAGGGTGGCCGCATGCTGAAGACCCCAACCTATCACGTGATGGAGATGTACAAGGTGCATCAGGATGCAAGCCATGTCCCGATTACCATCCAGGGCGGCGAATACGGGTTCGGCGGTGAATCGCTGCCGCAGGTCCACGCTTCCGCTTCCATGGATGCGCAAGGCGTCCTGCATCTCTCGCTCTGCAATCTCGATCCGACCCGGCCGGCGGATTTGACGGCCGAAATCCGGGGCATGGGCGTGAAATCCGTCGACGGCAGAATGCTTGCCGCTTCCGTCATGCAGGCACACAATACGTTTGATGAACCCGATACCGTGCGGCCGGTTGCCTTTTTTGGGGCATCGGTCACGAATGGGCACCTGACAGCCGTATTGCCGCCTATGTCCGTTTCAGTATTGGCTCTCTCTTGAGTCCATTGCAGTGCCGGGCTCTTTTGAATCCGCCATGATGACGGTTCTCTCTTGAGTCCGCCATGATCCCAACTGACTCTTGACCTGCCTGAATCCGGGCGGGTTAAGATTGATTCTGGTGTAAAAACTCACTTTTGTGAGTTTTTATGCAGGATGTCTCTGACATCCTGCATGTTGAAGGCACATTTTGTGCCTTCAACACACCAAATCACGTGATTCGGTGCCATCTGGCGGCATTTGCCGCCGGATGC
>JANYKF010000041.1 GCA_025361665.1 Clostridiaceae bacterium | reverse complement strand
GAGTAGATGACCACCCCGTTGATGATGCTGTTGAGGGTGAAAAAATGGGCACGGGCATCTTCCGGCACGCATTTGATGTGCCAGACGGCGAAGCCGGGTGCCGACATGGCATTGATGAGGTTGATCAGCAGCAGCACACCGATGATGAGCATGAGCTTCGTGCCGTTCGCGTAAGGAAGGAAGGGAACCAGTCCGATCACCACGATATTGAAGAAATAGATGATCATCCTGGAAATGATCAAGAGCTTCTTCCGGCTCTGAAAGCGTTCGAGCAGCAGAGGGGACAAAACCTGGAGCAAGTTCCCGACAAAGCCGGTCATGGCCACGAAACCCATGATGCCGTCACTGGCCTGCAGCAGCAGGAGGACACCCGTGAAAAAATTGCCGCCGATGAAATTGTTGACCGTGCCGGACGTGACACTCGACAAAATCAGGTTGTATTGGCTGATGGCAGGCTCCTCCTTCGGATGGAGCCGACGGCTGACGGCGGAACGGAATTCCTTCAAACGAACAGGGAGCATGTTCATGCTTCATACCTCTTGCATTGACGGCTTGGATTCGTTCATCCCGCATCGCCGGTTTGACCCTTCCCGGCATGCACTGCAGAATCGGGCTTCAATCCTCGTCCGCACCGCCGCTGAGCCGTTCACTCTGATCGGTCGTGATGAGGGCATCCACGATTTCATCCAGATCCCCGTCCACAATTTCCTCAATGCGGTAAAGCGTCAGGCCGATGCGGTGATCGGACACACGCCTTTGCGGGAAGTTGTATGTGCGGATGCGCTCGCTGCGATCGCCGGTTCCCACCTGGGATCGCCGATTCTCCGTCACTTCACTCACCTGCCTGGAAAGAGCCAGTTCATAGAGCTTCGCCTTCAGGACACGCATGGCCTTGTCCCGGTTTTTATGCTGGCTGCGCTCTTCCTGACAGGCCACGATGATGCCGGAAGGCAAATGCGTGATCCGGATGGCGGAGGAGGTTTTGTTGACGTGCTGACCGCCGGCGCCGGAAGAACGATAGGTGTCCACCTGCAAATCTGCGGGATTGACCTCCACTTCGGGCACATCGTCCACTTCGGGCAGCACCGCGACGGTAACGGTCGACGTGTGGATGCGGCCTCCGGACTCAGTGGCCGGAATGCGCTGGACACGGTGCACGCCGCTTTCGAACTTGAGACGGCTGTACGCACCTTTCCCCTCGATCTCAAAAACAATTTCCTTGAACCCGCCCAGTTCCGTGGGGTTTGAATCGACGATTTCCGTCTTCCACCGACGGCGCTCCGCATATCGCGTGTACATCCGGAACAGGGTGGCCGCAAAAAGGGCCGCCTCTTCCCCACCGGCTCCGCCACGGATTTCAATCATGACATTGCGTTCATCATTCGGATCCTTCGGCATCAGGAGCAGCTTCAGCTCGCGCTCCGTGCGCCCGATCCCCTCTTCGGCCGCTTTCAGTTCCTCCCGGATCATGTCGCGCATTTCATCGTCCGGCTTGTCGTCATACATGGCCGCGGCATCCGCGCGCTGCCGCATGAAGGACCGGTATTCACGGAATTTCACCACGATTTCCGTGAGATCCGCGTGCTCCTTCATCAGTTTCATATATGTCTGCTGATCCGCCAGGAAGACCGGGTCCCCCAGCTTCATCGTCAGTTCCTCGTAATGGTTCTCAATGCTTTCAAGCTTTTCCAGCATGTTGGTTCCGTCCCATCCCATCTGCACTGATTGGTTCGACGCTCGCGTTGATGCAAAAAGACAATCAGCCCCTGCACTGTCTCAAGCCGCGAAACCAGTATAGCACAAGGGATGCCGTTGCCATAAGGGGTATGGTGCTGCAGGGGCCAAGCTGGCCTTGCGTTTCCGGCCATTGAAATGACAAATGTGAACAATCCGTTAACTCTGCGGGACTTGCCGTTTCTTCAAGCATTTTTCAAGGTTCGACTGCCAGAATGAAAACAGGCTACAACAATGCACAGGAGGGATCACCGTGAGTGAGAACAGGTTCAATCCGAATCCGGATTCTTCGGACCCCAGCAAGCCGGGTGTCACACCGGCCAATGAACCGTTGATACCAGGCACAAACAGAACGACAGTACCGAGTGCAGTTGCTTCTGAAAACAAGGCGGCCATTGAAAACGCCGCAGGTGCGGAGTTTCGATCCGATGCCGAAGGAAATACGCCGGTGAATGGAAGAAATGCCCGAAAGCGCCGAGGAGGCAAAAAGTGGAAAAGCGCTTTTGTGGTCATCCCGATTGTCATACTGATACTTGCCGTCGTGGGGTGGCAGGTACAGGCGCGCCTGTTGTCCAAACCGGCGGCAACCGTTCAGACACAGCGGCTTTCACCAGTGACCCGCGGCAACCTTACCGTGGCCGTCACCGGTTCCGGACCCCTGCAGCCCGTCAACAAGCGCACGGTATCCGCAAAAGTCGATTCCACCATATTGGAAATCCTTCACAAGGACGGGGACAGTGTGAAGACAGGTGACATCCTCATTACGCTGGATGCCACCAATGCGAAAAGCGCCTTGAAAAATGCGGAGAGCAACCTTCAGGACGCCAAGAGCACATCCGATACGACCTCCTCCGACCTTGCCTCCTTGCATGTGGTGGCTCCTTTTGACGGAATGGTCAGCGAGATTTCAGTGCAGCCGGATGACTCCGTTTCAAAGAATGGACCCCTTCTGACATTGACGGATACAAAACACATGAAACTGACAGTTCCATTCGGCATCTCCGACAAGGCAGCGCTGAAAGTCGGACAAACCGCCACATTGACCATTTCCTCACTGAGCGGTACCGTATCCGGGACAGTCGCGCTGGTGGGACAGAACGGCTATACCAGCAGCAGCGGTGGTGAAGCGGTGGACGTGGAGATATCGGTGCTGAATCCAGGCGCGCTGGCAGCGGGCATGTCCGCGGCAGTGGAGGTCAAAACGGCGCTAGGCTCATTGTCAGCCTTGACGGAAAGCCCTCTGGAATATGAAAATGTCAAAGTCCTCCGCTCTGACGCAGGAGGCAGCGTGATTTCCGTATCCGTGCGCAAAAATCAGGCAGTGAGGCGCAATGCGCTGCTCGTAGTCATGGAGAACACCGCGCTGAATACAACCGCACAGGACAACAAGACAAAAATCGACAACCTGACCACTGCAGTCGAGGATGCCCAGGCCAATCTGGACAGCTGTACGGTGCGTGCGGCGATGGACGGCATTGTAACCGGCATGGGCGGAGTCGTCGGGGATTCGGTCAAGGCAGGCGCAGCACTCTGCTCCATTCTTGACACAACGGCCATGACCATGAAGGTATCCATTGACGAGCTGGATATCGCCAACATCAAACCCGGCCAAAGTGTCACAAGCACGGTGGACGCAGTTGCCGCCACGCTCACAAAGCCGCTGACGGGCACCGTCACCAGCATTGCCGTGGAAGGTTCCTCCTCCAACGGCGTGACCACCTATCCCGTCACACTCACGCTTGATCCGGACGCAAGGCTGAAGAGCGGCATGAACGCCGATGCATCCATCCTTGTGACGAACAGGGAAAATGTCCTGATGGTACCTATTGAAGCGGTTACCACGATCAACAGCCGCAGTTTCGTCTATGTCAGCGGAACGCCTTCCGTCGCACCCTCCACGAGCAGGGGCGCATTCGGATTTCCCGGCGGCGGTATGGGCGGTCCTGATGGAGCAGCCGGCATTTCAGGTGCTCCAGGTGCTGCGGCATCTCCGGGAGCCAGCGGGAATGCGGCAGCCGGCTCCACCAGGCAGCGTAATCGAAACAGCCAGGCCGGTTCAAATTCGGCTGCAGGATTTGGGGCAGGGGGAGCGGCAGGCGCAGGGACAAGAGGCGCGGCAGGTTCGAGGACAAGGGGCGCGGGCGCGGTATCCGGTGCAGGCATCGCCGGCGGAGGGTTCACTCGGCCGGGAGCCGCGGCAGCCACAGGCTATTACGCAGGAGCCACGCTGGTGATGGTGGAAGTGGGCGTTCACAATGAAACCTATATGGAAATCGTGAGCGGCCTGTCGGAATCCGACCAGGTTGTCCTTCCCGCCCTCACGGCCTCCACCTCCTCCGGAACAGCCGCTTCCACCCAACGATCCGGTTTCTCCATTCCCGGAATGGGCGGCGGCGGCGGCGCACCTGCCGGGGCGGGCGGCGGCAACTTCCGCGGCCCGCAGGATTGAGGAGGTTACATGATTCGCGTGCAGGATATGTTCAAAACCTATCAGATGGGTGAAAATGCCGTTCATGCGCTGAACGGCGTATCCCTTCACATCCGGGAGCATGAGTTCGTGGCCATCATCGGCGCATCCGGATCCGGAAAATCCACCCTGATGAACATGCTTGGCTGCCTCGATACCCCGAACTCCGGGGATTACTGGCTTGACAACGTGGAAGTGAGCCAGCTCAACGACAATGAACTCGCGGACATCCGCAACCTGAAGATCGGCTTCATTTTCCAGCAGTTCAACCTGCTGCAGAAACTGACAGCCCTTGAAAACACTGAATTACCCCTGATATACCAGAACGTCGGGGCAAAGGAAAGACATCGCCGGGCCAAGCTGTCGCTTGAGCAGGTCGGACTGGGAGATCGCCTGCATCACAGGCCAAACGAGCTTTCAGGCGGCCAGCAGCAGCGCGTGGCCATTGCGCGGGCCCTCGTGACGAACCCCCCTTTGCTGCTGGCCGATGAACCCACGGGCAACCTGGATTC
>JANYKF010000510.1 GCA_025361665.1 Clostridiaceae bacterium | reverse complement strand
ATGTGGCCGCCGAAGTCGCAGACGATGCCATAGGTCTTGCCGTCATCCGACTTGATGTCCACCGGGGAACTCCAGCTGTATGAGTCCATTTCCCGTTTCCAGACCGTGGCTCCGGTTTTCTTGTCCAGTGCGATCAAAAGGCCGGAGTTGGCATTTTTCGTGAGGGCCACATTGAAGATCACCAGATCTGCGATATCGTCCTTTCCAATCAGGGGAGTGGCAAGCGAGCCGCCATTGATGTAATCCTGGTAGATGCAGGAAATGCCGACGTCCCAGACCAGTTCCCCAGTCAGCGCGTTGAACTTGCGGAGATTGCAGGGGGCCGAGCCGGATCCCCTGGCCTTCAGGCGTTTGTCGATTTCATTGGCCGTGTAGACGAATACGCCTTCCGGCTCCTCGCTGACCGTCGTGGTGACGTCGGTATCGTCTCCCAGGTTCGCAATCCAGACCGGCTCGAACGTGTTGATGTCGACGCACTGCAGCGTACCGCCATTGTCCGCGAAATACAGGAGATTCCGATAGGCGGCGGGACTGTTCTCCGTGCCCAGATCTGCGGCAAAGCTGCTGCGGTACCGGTATTTCGTCACGACCGGGTTCATGGTGAGTGTGCCCTTCTCCGCGTCGAAGGCCGTATTAAGCTTCACACGGTTAATCAAGCCGTTTTCCCCGCATTCGATCAGGGTATCGGTCTGGCGGTTCACCAGCCCGGAGGAATCGAAAGCGCCCCAGGTCCGGTAGGCTTCCGGATCACTCCCGGGGAGGGAGTAGATCTCCTTCTGGTCAATCAGGCTGAAGATGCGGTATTTGAACGGACCCGTCTTGCCCGCGTTGTCATTGAGTCCCTGACCGGCATAGAGGATGGGCCACCCGCGCGGGTCGATGGCGCCGGTCCCCTTGAAGGAAAACACGACCGGAATCCTGGCGCGCGTAGGTTTTCCGGTATCCAGGTCCAGAAAGTAGATATTGCCGTCCAGGGTGGGATATACCACTTCGACCAAATCCTTCGACTTGGCCTCAGGCAGCAGGTTCATCACCTTCCGCGTGGCCTCCGGCCAATGGACAAGCAGCGGCTGCCCCGTCCAGCCGGTTCCCGGCCAATAACTGCCTTCTCCGCTGATGGCGCCGATTTCATGGGTCCAGACGATTTCCAGTTTCTTGTCCTTGACGGAACGGGTTCCCCAGGATGGACCCGTACGGGCGTGATTGCCCCGGAAGGCCAGAACCCCTTCGACCTCCGTGTACGTGGAAGCTTCCCCGAATGCCACCAAATCGCTTCCCTTGTAATCGGGGATGCCTTTTCCACCCTGCAGGACGGACCAGGTCAGCTTGCCGCCGCCTTTGAAAATGGATTGCCATGTTGCGGTGCCTGTTTTTGCTTTTGAAGTGAACAGGGGGGAAGGTTTCCAGTCCAATGCCAGTTCCGCGGGATTGATGATGGCCGGGGACGGCGTGGGTTCCGGTGTCGGGGTTGGTTCGTGCGTAGGTTCGGATGTGGGCTCCGGCGTGGGTTCGTGCGCAGGTTCGAGTGTGGGTTTCGGCGTGGGTTCCGGCATGGATTCCGATTCGGCCGGAGATGGAGCCGAGGTTGAAACAGGTGAAGCCGTTCCCATGGAAGCGGTATTGGCGGCGAATTCCGTGGGAGAAGACGGCGTTCGGCCCGGTGAAAGGGCCGTGAGGATGGGGATGTCCATCAGACCGGCTTTTTGGGCCACCAGCAGGGAAAGGATGACAATCAGGATGGGAAGCAGAAGGAAGAGGATCTTGTTTCTTCCATTGCCTATCCGGTTTCTGTTTTGGTTTGTCATGGCTGCGCCTCCAGGTGTTCGTAGATCATTTTGGATAATTTCGCGATGTTGCGGCAGGCCGCATCGAAATCGACTTTGTCCGTCATGATGGAGAGGACATAGGGCTGATGGGCGAAGACGATGCCCACATCATTGGCCGTGCGGGTCTGGTTGCCGATTTTGTGGGCGACGCGCACGTCCTTGGGCAGCAACCCGTTGATGCGATCGTTCCAGTCCGTGTGTTCCAGAAAATCAATCAGTTCACCTGCCACGGCAGGATTTTCTTCATAAAACCTGTACAGGTCGACGGCTACGTTCGCCATGTCCGCAGGGCAGGATCGATGTGTTTTTCCATATTCCACCACACCGCCGAGTTCACGCAGATATTGGCGGATGTCTTCAATGCTGAGCAGCCGGATGATCATGTTGATGCCGCAGTTGTCGCTGTGGATGACGGAATAGCGGGAGGTGGTGCGCACGCTGTATTCGGTTCCGAAAGGCTGATTCTGGATGATGCCCGTGCCGGACTCGAAGTCTTCCTTCAGATAGACGAGGGTGGACTCCGGGTCGATTTCCCCTGCAGCGATGCGTTTCCAGAGCAGGACGTTCATCGGGAACTTGGAGGTGCTCGCGGCGATGTATTCCTGCGTGTCATTCACACCGAACCGCTCTCCTGTTGACAGATTCACAAACGTTACGCCATAGGTTCCCGGAAAGGTGCCAACCAGGGTCCGCACTTTCTTTTCGAGATCACCCAAGTTGCCTTTCGATGCGACGCTTCCGAAGACCGGCATGTTTTCATGTCCGGGCGTGCGCTGGGATGTGCCCGGGGACGGTGTTCCAGAAGGCGCCTGCGTTGCGGCCGCGGCTGCATCCGGGCTTTTCTCCGTGGTCGCCGGCACCGTAGGTGAAGGGGAAGCATTCCCGGAAGGGTCGGATGCCGGCGGTGATGTTGAAACTGCGGACGAAGGGGTTGGGAGCGCCACGGCCGTCGGAGACAGGCTTGCTGTGCCCGATGCCGTTGCGCCTGGTCCCTGCGTGTCCGGAGGACTGATTCCGGACGAAGAGGCCGGCGAGGGGCGGAACCAGTCGGCTGGCCGGATGATCCGGGTCAGCAGGAGCACCAGCAGGACAACTGCTGCAAGAAGCACGATGGAAAGGATTCTGCGGGCTGTTTTTCGTCTGCGCTGCGTCGTTGTCCGGAAATGGGCCGATGTCCCGTGGTATGCCCTGTTGCTCTTCTTCTGCTGCATGATGCCTGCCGTTCCTCCGGAAAATGAAATCTTGATTCTATCACCCATTATACTTGCTGTGTGCTGGTTCGTACAACAGCAGGCATCCTTTGATCTTGATTCTGGTGTAAAAAGTCGATTTTCGACTTTTTCACGCAAGTTGCATTTTGCAACTTGCATGCATCCGGCGGCAAATGCCGCCGGATGGCACCGAATCACGTGATCCTGCATGTTGAAGGCACAAAATGTGCCTTCAACATGCAGGATGTCAGAGACATCCTGCATAAAAACTCACAATAGTGAGTTTTTACACCAGAATCAATCTTTGACCTGGTTCCTGTGGTTCACGTGGTTCGGCAGGATTCAGCCCCATCGTTGACACTCTGAGTTCTCCTGTGCTATCATAATACGGCAACCGCTCTGAAAAGGGTTTGCATGTTTTCGGACATGCATCGGAAACGGCGCAGGCCGTCCCTGAGATGGCGAGATTGGCAGGAGGAGGTGCATGCATGTACGCAATCATTGAAACGGGCGGAAAACAGTATAAGGTGCAGGAAGGCGACATTCTCTTCATCGAGAAGCTTTCCGCGGGCGAAGGCGATGCTTTCGTGTTCGAGAAGGTGCTGGCTGTTTCCGACGAGGGAACCCTGAAAACCGGCAATCCCACCATCAACGGCGCATCCGTCACCGCAAAGGTGTTGGCTCATGGCAAGGGAAAGAAAATCATCATCTACAAGTACAAGGCCAAGAAGACGGAACGGCGCAAGAACGGCCACAGACAACCTTACACCCGTGTCCAGATCCAGGGCATCCAGGCATAGGAACGGCCATGACGAATGTCAAGGTTTTTCGAAGGAAAAATGAGATCCGCGGTTTTGCCATCAGAGGGCATGCCGGTTCCGGGACCCAGGGGGAATACGATATGGTCTGTGCGGCCGTTTCAGGCATCGTCTACACCGCACTTGGCGCACTGGACGAAATGTGCGGCATCCATACGTATCGGGAAGCAGAAGGAAACATCGACATGATGCTTCCAGACTCCCTTGAAGAAGCACTCCGGTGCAAGGCCGCCATTATCCTGGAGGCCATGGAAATCGGATTGAGGCAGATTGAACGACAATATCCGCGGTTTATCCGCACAGTTTGCAAGGAGGTGTAATCCATGATTCGCATCAATCTTCAAATGTTCGCCCACAAAAAGGGCGTCGGCAGCACCCGGAACGGCCGCGACAGCGCTGCCCAGCGTCTTGGCGTGAAACGCGCGGACGGCCAGGGCGTCGTGGCGGGCAACATCCTGGTTCGCCAGAGGGGCACGCACATCCATCCCGGAACGAATGTCGGCATTGGCCGCGATGACACCCTGTTCGCCCTGGTGGACGGCAGCGTCAAGTTCGAGCGTCTCGACAAGACACGCAAGAAGGTCAGCGTGTATTCTGCCCTGTAAAGGCGCTGAAAGAAAAACACAGTCCATGCATGTTCATGCGCATTTGCAGTGGCTTGCCGGTGCTCGAGGCAAAGCTTCTATGGTCATTCTGAGCACTTGGGAATCGGAGTTCAACGCACAAAAGGGGGGGCTGTCTCAAAAGGACAGCCCTTTGCCAATGTGACATCGTCCGAAGAATTGGAACCCGGGGGACGAGAAATCGTCCTTCTTTTCTTTGATGAATCAATCAGGACCACTCCCTGAGCAGTCATGATTCCGGCCGGGTGGAGAGGAAGGGAATGCATCCATGTTCATCGATTTGGCGGAAATCTATCTGAAGGCCGGCAATGGCGGACCTGGCAAGGTCTCGTTCCTGCGTGCCAAGTATGTGCCCAACGGCGGACCCGATGGCGGCGACGGCGGAGATGGCGGCAGCATCATTTTCGAAGTGGACCTCGGCCTCCGTACGCTGGTGGATTTCCGCTACAGGCGCAAATACAATGCGGAATCAGGCGGAAAAGGCGATCAGAAGAACATGTCCGGGCGCGATGCCAAGGACCTGGTCGTGAAGGTGCCGCGTGGGACCCTCGTGCGGGACAAGGAAACCAACATGATCCTGGCGGACATGTCTGCGCCCGATCAGCGCCAGACGATCGCCCGGGGCGGGAAAGGCGGCTGGGGAAACCAGCATTTCGCGACCCCGACACGGCAGATTCCCAATTTCGCCCATCCCGGCACGCAAGGCGTCGAGCGCTCCGTGGTTCTGGAATTGAAGACGCTCGCTGACGTCGGCCTGGTCGGATTCCCCAATGCCGGAAAATCCACGCTGATTTCATCCGTCTCGGCGGCGAAGCCCAAGATTGCCAATTATCCCTTCACCACGCTGACACCCGTGCTTGGCATCGTGTCGGTGGGTCCGGGCGAAAGTTTCGCCATGGCCGACATTCCGGGGCTCATCGAAGGGGCGAATGAGGGCGCGGGCCTCGGCCATGCGTTTCTTCGCCATGTTGAGCGGACGCGGCTCCTGCTGCATATGGTGGATGTGGCTGAAACAGACGGGCGCGATGCGCTCGAAGACTTCACCGTCATCAACCGGGAGCTTTCCCTGTATAGCGATACGCTGGCGAAGCGGGCCCAGATTGTCGTGGCCAACAAGTCGGATGCCGTCGCGGATCCGGAACGGCTGGAGCGGTTCGTCAAAGGGGTAAGGGAAAAAGGATACGAAGTGTTTGTCATTTCCGCCGTCACCGGTGACGGCGTATCGGCACTCATCCGCCGGACGGCGGACATGCTCAAGACGCTGCCGGACATCACGGTCTTCGAGGCGGTCACCCCGGAAGCCCTTCTGGCTGCGCATATCGCAGAGTCACCCTACACGATCCGGAATGAGAACGGCGTCTATGTGGTGGAGGGGCCGTGGGTGGAACGGATCCTGGGTTCGGTCAATTTTGCGGACCGCGAATCGCTGCAGTATTTCCAGCGGGTCATGAAAACCAGCGGCGTCATCGAGGCACTGGAGAAAAAGGGCGTCCGGGAAGGGAATACCGTCCGTGTGGGCGACACCGAGTTCAATTTTGTCCCGTGACGGGTCAGGCCATCCTGTGACGGGGGTCTGTTGTCCCGTAACTCCTCCATCCATTCCGCGACAGGGTCGGAATGCGGCCATGGCCGCGAGAAAGGGTATCCCATGTTGAACAGCAAGCAGCGCAGTTATCTGAGAAGCCTCGCCAATCCGATGCCATCCCTCTTTCAGGTGGGAAAAGGCGGTGTCGGCGAGCCCATGTTCAGGCAATTCGACGAGGTGCTGGAAGCCCGTGAACTGATCAAGGGGAATGTCCTGAAGAATTCCCTTTTAGGCGCACGGGAAGCGGCAGAGGAGATCGCGGCGGCAGTTGGAGCGGAAGTGGTGTCCGTCATCGGCAACCGCTTCACCCTGTATCGCCGTTCAAAGGAAAACCAGGCCATTTTTTTACCGCGGTGACTGGAGGCACAGGGAAAGATGCGAAAAATACGAATCATCAACGGTCCGAACCTGAACCTGCTCGGAAAGAGGGAGCCAGGTGTCTATGGCGCCAAAACGCTGGCTGATCTCGAAACGGTTCTCGACATGGAAGCCGCGGCCCTCGGGATTGAAGTGGACTTTTACCAGTCCAATTATGAGGGTGACATCATCGAATCCATTCATGAGTCCAGGGACAAGGGGATTGACGCCCTGATCATC
>JANYKF010000498.1 GCA_025361665.1 Clostridiaceae bacterium | reverse complement strand
CAATCCGAAAGACTGGATGTCAATATCGTCGCCATGGTTCAAGACGGACGGGCGGGCAGTCTCGGCAAGCTGGGCCGGCGGCCGGTAGGAAGCAGCCGCCAGACGTTCACGGAACCAACCGAAATCGAAATCTTCCCAAGGCCCGGTGAGCAGCATTGCATCCCCATTCAATGCCTTCAGGCCTTCCAGCGCAAGCGAAAAATCGCGTTCACCGACATTCCCCGCCTTGCTGAGGACAAGGATGGAAGCATGACGGATCTGGCTTTCAAAAAAGTAGTTGTATTTCATCCGCTGAGAGATGAACTGCAGCGGATCGACGATGGTGACAATGGCATGAATGCGGCAAACTTCCGCCAAACCCGGCTGGATGAACATATCAGACAAATCAGCCAGGACAAATATACCCGAAGGTTCAATGAGGATGCGATCCGGTTTGTATTCGACGGCCAGTTTCCTCAAGGCCTCGAGGAAGTCCCCCTTCAGCGTGCAGCACAAACAGCCATTTGAGATTTCCACCACCGAAACATCGGAACCCGCTTCCAGAAGGCTCCCGTCAATCGCGACTTTTCCGAATTCATTCACGACAATAGCCCATCTTTCATCTGACCAGGCCTTGCTCTCCATCATGGCCCGGATGAAAGTTGTTTTCCCGGCGCCTAGAAAACCGGTGATGACATCCACATTGATCATGCAGCCTCCTGAAAGATGTTCATGCCGATCCGTTACCCGATCATTCGGATTCAGATGCGATGTTGACGGAAACCTTGACATGAACCACCGAGTATCTATATTATGCCATCAAAGGCGTATTATGCAACATCAGCGGATTTCACTTCAGCGGATTTCATCTCAGCGGGCTCCACCTCAGCGGGTTTAACTTCAGTGGATTCCACCTCAGCGGATTCCACCTCAGCGGGTATAACTTCAGTGGATTTCACCTCAGCGGATTCCATCTCAGCGGGCTCCACCTGCAGACATCGGAGGATTACATTGCATGTACCAGCATCACCGGGATGCCATTGAATCCATTACACGCAAGCTTAAGGCACGGGCGGACATTCTGGGCATCATCGTCGCGGGATCTGTCGCGCACGGGTTCGCGAACGAAACATCAGACATCGACCTGATGCTTGTGCTTTCGGATGAAGACTATGAAAGAGCCTTGAAATCCGGTGACATCGGATATTATGAAACCGAAGCCACCCCTTATGACGGCGGCTATGTGGACGGGAAATTCACATCGGCCGCCTATCTCGAAAAAGTGGCGCAATGCGGCACCGAACCTGCGAAATTCGCTTTCAGGGACGCATTTGTGACCTTTTCCAGAATTTCAAACCTTGACCAACTCGTCGCCGACGCATCAAGGTACCCGGTCGAGAAAAAGAAGGAGAACATCGAGAAATTCCACGCGCAGCTGGAAGCATGGAAATGGTATTATCATGAAGGATTAATGAGAAACAACCTGTACCTGATGGACGTTGCGCGGTCCAATTTCATCCTTTTCGCCGGCCGATTGATTTTAACGCACAATGAAGCGCTGTATCCTTATCACAAATGGTTTCTGAGGGTGCTTGAGGGGGTCCGGGAAAAGCCGGAAAACCTGATGCTCCACATCAACCGCTTGATGGAAACAAAAACACAGGAATCGTTTGATGCTTTGTACGACATCATCGACAAGTTTCAGCATTGGCGTCCAGTTGGCGGGAACTGGTCCAAACGATTCATGCTGGATAGTGAATTGAACTGGATGCAGGGCAATGCGCCGGTTGCCGACATTTGATTCCCACGCGGCAAGAACTCTAAAACAGGCATGGTTCGCAGCTCAGAGCAGTTTCCGTTTGGACACGCCTGCTGTCATGAACCGGCCCGCCGCCTTGGCCGAGGTCAGCCAGACGATGTGCGCATTGTTTTTCGTGTTCGAAAGGATGCGGGGAACCAGGAATGCGGCTACCGTTTCCGGCTTGTCCGCCAGGATGTTGAACATTTTTTGAAATTGCTTCTCTTCCAAGACAGGTGATTTTTCGCCATCCGGTGTCTTGGTGATGAAGTCGGTCAGCATCATGCCCGGAGAGAGGCGGCCCGCCAAAACGGGAGTCGCAGAAAGCTCTTTCGCCAATCCCTTTGTGAAATAGGTCAGGGCATGCTTGGTCATGCCATACAGAATGGTTTTTTCCATGATCATGTTGTTGGATCCAAGACCTTCCATATTCCAGATCTGACCGCTCCCCTGCGCCACCATGTTTTTCGCCGCGACCTGCGAACCGAAAATCATCCCTTTGATATTCGTGTCTATCACGGCATCGACAGAAGACGTGCCGGTTTCATGAACAAAGGCATGCGGGCTGTTCTGCCCGGCGTTGTTGATCCAGCAGTCGACACTCCCCCATTTTTTCAAGGATTCATTCCAGAGGTTTTCCAGCTGGGATTTACTGGTCACATTGCAAGGTACATACAGAACCTGATCCTGAAAAGACTTGAATGCTTTCATTGCGTCCTCGCGTGACTTTTCGCTCCTGCCGGAAACCGTCAAGTTGCATCCGTTCTTCAGGAATTCCTGCGCCATGCAGAAACCGATACCCCTGGTGCTTCCCGTGATCACGATGTTTTTCAATTTGTTTCCCCTTTCAGCAAGGCTCTCCGCTTACGGAATTCGATAATCGGCGCATCGCCTTGAATCAGGTTTTCGCCCATTTTCATCTCCGTCCGGATGGGAATCTGCGTCAGGACCACCCGCCTGTCCTGGTGCAGGATGTGTTTGTTGCTGATATTGCTTAGTTTGTTGACCAATTGCTTCAGAACCGGAGCCGTCACGAATTTCTGATAGAACCGCAGATAGATGCGCGTATGGCCTTCGTCGATCGGGGCAAAGACGGCCACGATGCGCAGTTTGTCGCTGATGATGTTCTGCCAGATGTTCGGCATCTGGAACTGGAGGCTGAACAGATCCTTGTAATTTGCAATCTCCTGTGGCTTCAGCGGTTTCGTCGCACCATCGTCAACGATATTGTCCACATAGAAAGTCATCAGGTTCTCTTCCCATGTCACAACGGGACCGTTGACGAGGGTTCTGTTGCCCCGGCCTATCGAGTCGGTGTGGACAAAAGGCAGGTGGACGACATCCAGCTGGTTTTCGATGGCCCTTGTATAGTGAACCGGCCAGGTTTCCGAAAACCCGCCGTATGAAAATCCTTGAATCAAATAGGGAAAGAACGGGATTTCCGGGAGAACTGCACCATAGTCTCCATACCAGAGCCAGATGAACCCATATTTTTCAACCGCTTTGTATGCCGTGACCCGATACCGCTCCGGTACAGGGGTGTTTTTCCCATTGGCGGGGATGAGCACGACTTTTCCAGACGCGTCATACGCAAACCCGTGAAAAGGGCATCTGACGGTATCATGAAGCAGTTTTCCCGCGCTGAGTGCG
>JANYKF010000464.1 GCA_025361665.1 Clostridiaceae bacterium | reverse complement strand
CAATCCGCTCGAGCCAGTCATCCTCCCTCAGTCCATCGCCGACATCCTCTTCCGCCAGAGGAAACGATTGACGAAGGACAGCCAGGAGATCCGCCTTGATGTTTCGTTCGAAATATTTGGAATCCCGCCACCCCTGAATGCTGAACACGCGAATGCGAGCGTCTGCAAATGAATCAAGGGACAGCAGGCGGAAAGCGGCAAGCAAATCGGCCAGTTTCTCCGGTTGATCGGGAAACGGTGCCCCCACTCGTCCGCAGGAACGGGTTTTCCCGATGGCTCCCCGTAATGCGTCCAGAATCCATTTGCGATTCGTTATGCCCATGCTGAATGCATTTTCTCCAGGTTTTCGGGATGAGGGGTCTTCCATCTCCGGAAAGCCTTCTTGAAATGATTCCATCAATTGAACCATGCCCATGACAATTTGCCGCTTGGGAACAAGGCCTGCCCGTGCATAAGCGGCATCCACATGATCCAGTTCCAGCCATACGGAATCCAGAATATTTCCCTTTTCAAACCGCTCCCAGGCAAAGGAAACCAGCCGCTCCCCGGACAATGACAAAACGGCCGAATGCACCTCTTCCTTTTCTTCGGGGTGTTCCGGACTGTATTCCTTCAGATCCCGCGATTTCGGACCGAGATGAATCAGAACCCGCCGCCCGGAAGGTTCAGCCCCCTGATAATGGGTGCTGGCCTCATATTTTTCCAGCAGTATGCGAAGGATGCGCGTTTCCATCTCAATCATTCAGGCACCTTTTCCAAATCGTGGTCCTTGTTCATGGACATATCCATATCGTCTTTCTTATCATCTCCTCCCTCACTCTCCGTTTCCATGTCGTCTCCTCCCTCGCTCTCCGCATCAAGCCATTCACCGGACAGCAACCGGTTCGCATCGAAGGTTTGCGTGAATGACCAATGGCCTTGCCGCATCACTGCAATGGTGCGATCCACCAGCGGGGCGATATCGCCTATCTTTTCCGGCGGAGCGGACAGGATGCACTGGAAGCCGATTTCCCGAAGCATCTGGATGCTTTCCCGTATGCGTTCTCCGTCCATCTTGCTGAATGCTTCGTCAAACAGGATGATGCGGGCCATGTTGTACTTCCGGTCATTGATATGGTACAGCTGCGCAAAAGAGGCGAGCATGGCGATATAAAAAGGGGTTTGGGTTTCACCGCCGGATTTTTTCAGCAGGGTGCGGGACAGCCGTTGCCGGTTGTCGTTTTCGTCGATCGACACCATATCGAAACGCAAATAGGTTTTGTAGTCCGTGAACAGGCGGATGTTGCGCTCCATCTCGGTCCGGGCATCTCCATCCGGTGCTGTACCCATGTCTGCTATTTTAGCAAACAACTCATCGATGGCAGACTTATGCTTTTCCAGAAACAATGCGGACATCATGGTATATCCTTCCAATAGCAACGGATCCGCAATCATGTCATAGAACCGCCTGTATTCAGGATTCTCCGTCACTTGGAACAGAAATCGCTCGGTACCCCAGCGATAGGCCTTCAGGGCACGGTTCAGAGCATCGATGCGGGTACGGACGTTTTCAATGCTATCTTTCATCTCCGCAAGAAACTGGTTGGCGAATTGCTCATAGGCCATTTCCTTTGCGACACTTATCTTTTCCGCATATTGCGGCAATTCCTCCTGCTGCAGCTGTGTCAGATGGGCATTGAATTTCGCGTTGTCCGCACTCGTCACGTCAAGACTGTACCGGTACTCCCTGTTATAGTCCGAACGGGCATTGGTCAACAGGTTTTTCAGCTTTTCGATGCTGTTTTCCCGCCCTCCCAGCTGCGGCTTGAAATCTGCCGCAACCCGTTCAGGCATACCCTTGGCTGACAATTCAGCCTGAAACCGCATTTCACCCAAAGTGTTTCGCCAATCAACCGGAAATTGCCGTTCCACCTGTTCCCGGGAGAACGCACGTATCCGTTCTGCTTCGGGAATCTTTTCCTGTTGCAGTGAATCGAGCCGCTGCCGCAATGCACCGAGTTCCCCTTCGCGATTTGTGATGGCACCTTCCATTTTTGAGATCATGGAAAATAAATCGGCTATTTGGCGGCTCACATCAAGTACCCAGGCCAAGTCGAGACCACCCAGTTCCCGTACGGTTTCATCTCGTTTATCCCGAAGGGAGGGTATGCGTCCCGCTTCTGCAACTTGCGCCAGAATGATCTCCGTCTCGTTGCGGTTAAGTCCTTCGACCGCTGTAATTCCGGATATGGCTGCCGACCAACCGCCGAAGATGGCTTGATTTTGCTTCAATACAGGCAATTCTGCTTCCAGTTTCAGAAGTTGCTGCTGTATGGACTTTTTGCCAATCAGGTGTCTTTCCCATAGTTTTGGCTGGATGGAACTGACAACATACCCCTGATACAGGATGCCGGTATCCGTTACCGCGCGCTCATGCCTGCGGAGATCTTCCACCCGTTCACATTTGACAACACGTCCAAGCATGAAATTCACATAAGCACGGGCATGAGGATCCTGCGTTGCAATTTCTTCAGCGAGGCTGCCTGTCAGTGCTTCCGGCGCATCGCGCAATACCTTTCCGCCATCAATCAGACTCACATCGAAGAGGTTCCATTCCATGCGATATCGTTCATACAGGCGCAACGCCTCCAGAAATCCGTCCGGCTCAACCAGAAGATATTGTTTTTGTTTATACAGATAACCCTCAATGACATTCACCCACCGGGTGGAGAGAATCTCAAGCAAATCTGCCAGCACTTCCACCGAAGCCGGACGTACCAACTTTTCCGAGAGGTGTCGGCGCAGTTCTTCACGGAACCGGACCACGGAGCGGTCCAACGGTTTGATATTTTGACGAAGGTCACTTATGCGATCCTCACAATCCTCGACTTCCCGATCGGCTCGCGCGCACATTCCGGTCAATCTCTCAGAAAACAGCAGCTTACCCTGATTAAAGCGTTCGCTGGCCTCCTGGCAGGCTTGATATTGCTCGGTGCGCCAGCTTCCCGCTGTTTCTTTCCTGATGTCCAGCAGCGCGGTGGCCTCCCTGTGCAGTGTGGTCGCTGCCGTCTCCAGGGCCTGCGTATCCCGGTTCATATTTTCCATGTCCGAATTGCTCGGCAGCGAATGAGCTTCATTCACTTTCCCGAGAAAGGCGATCGCTTCCGAGCCTGCCCGTCCCCATTGAAGGCCATACCGGTTCAATCGGCCCACCAGCTCGCCGACTTGCCTGTCCAGTGTGCCGATTTCGCGCTCCAACCGTGCAATGGCATCCTTCAGTTCTTTTTCGCGCTTGTACAGATCATTTTGTCCGCGCAGTTCAATGAGACGCTCATGTTCATCACGCAAGCGCTTCAATTCGCTCATATCTACCTGTTGCACCAATCGGATGGTTTCCACCCTGCCATCGAGCTCCTTTGCTTCCCGTATGGCCTGAAGATGCAGGCGTTCCGTGCGTTCCTGCTCGGAACGGTCAATCAGGAACCGATAGAGCTGGAGGCTTTGCCGCTCATCCTGCACCTTGGCATGAATGCGGCCGATGGTTTCCAGAGTTGCAATCCGGGCTTGCATCGTCTCAGTTTCCTGCTCGAGCTTTCGATATTGGCGCAGATTTCCCTGCATTTCCGACAAATCCGGCGGCTTGCGAACGTCACAGATATGATGGGTGATGAACTCTTCAATGTCCACAATGGGCGTGAAGGAAACCGCCTTCTTCAGCAGGGTGAAAAACCGCGGATGCAGCCCGCCCAGATGTGCACGCAGTTTTTCCTGATACTCGCGGGCCGTCGGACAGAAATCACAGCGGCTCTTGTCCTTGTACTTTCTCATTCGTTTGCGCAAATCTTCCCGGGTCAGGGCCACTCCTTTCTCCACGAACGCATCCTCGGGAATCCGGTCGCGCAGGATGAAGAAAAGGCTCTCATCGGAAGCGGTATAGTTGCAGTCAAACACCACACCCACTGAAATGAAGGTGTGTTTTTCCGTATCCTCGAATTCGCATGCCAGATAGGTGGAAAATGGCTTGCTGCGCAGGTACAGGAAGCCGGAGCCGCCATCGTCTCCATATTCGCCCCGCAGATAACCCTTCAGGTTTCGCCGCGATCGGTCATTGGCCGCCTTGTTGAAGAAGGAACCACCGTTCGTATCCCCCAGCAACACAATCTGCAGTGCATCTACCAATGTCGACTTCCCTGATCCGGTCTTGCCGGTCAGAAAGTTGATTTTCCCGAAATCCACCCATTCCCTCTGATAATAATGCCAGTTGACCAGGAGCATGCGTGTCAGCAGCTTCATGCTTCATCCTCCACCGCATCATCGATTTCCTCGGCCGTTTCGGTTTCCATTTCTGTCAGGGCCATCTGATCCGAATCTTCTTCCCCTGCCTGAAGCCCCTGCCAGATACGGGTGATCGCATCGCCCGGCAGTACCAGCAGGATGCTGGGATGGATAAGGAACCGGCATTCCGCCTCCTGCCAATTCCCCTGTATCTTCTGGATGATGTTGTGTCTGGCCAGGATACGAAGCGCCTCCGACAGATCCTTGTCGGACGGTTTACGCTTCAGGGTGTTGAACACCATAAGCCGGTTTGCAACATCCCATGTGGTAATGGCCACTACATTGCGCAGCACCAGTTTCTCTCGTTCCTCATCATAAAGCAGTCGCAGTGCAAGCAGGATGAGCGTGGTCATGCCTCCCAGCTGCAGCCGGTTTCGGTTGAACAGGTTTTCCACATATAGGACGCCAAGGGTGCGGTCCTTCGCCAGATCCCAGCCGGAAACCGACAAATGATCCCGCACCCAGTCGAAATGCCGATCCACTAGCCGGTAGTCACTGTTCCCTTTCAATACGCCATCGGCGTCGTCGTATTGTTCGGACAACAGATAGGTATGAGCCAGCAGTCCGCTGATGCAGCGGCCCATCTGGCCGCGGTCGGCCTGACCCATCTTGTCCCAGGTCTCAAGCCATTGCTCATTGATCATGGAGCCAACTCCTTCCGGATGAAGCGCATGCGCGGAAACCCCCATATGGACTTTTCAATGCGGCCCGTCAGATATTCCACCGTATAGAAACAGCCCGGTTCTCCTTCTTTCAAGGCAGCCAGCAGAATCAGAATAAAATCATCCTCAGTCTCTACCCGAACAGTCTCTATGGGAAGGATCGGTGAAGTGCCAAACTGTTCTTCCATGAACCGCATGACTTTTGCATGGGCATATCGGTTGCGCGTGCTGCGAAGGAATCCCTCCAGCACGTCCTTGTCCGGTTTGTCATCTTTCATGGTTTCCGGAAGCTCTGTGGAACGCATCTTCCGACTGGTCCTGGCAAAAAGGGATTGCTCGTCGAGCACTTGTTGCCGAAAAAGCCTTGTATTCCTTTCCAGTTCTGCCCGCATCGGTTCAGGAACATGACGCCATCGCATGAGGATGTGCGCAAGTTTTTCCTTCACGCTCCGATCCTGGTTGAGGAGGTATACCAGTTTGTCAGTAGATGCCTTTGTATATGCGCTGTTCTTTGTTTGAATCTCCATCATGACAGAATCGATGCCGTCAAATGTTTCATGAATTGCCTGCAGTTCCGGCAGGATGGATTCCATGGCAGAAT
>JANYKF010000422.1 GCA_025361665.1 Clostridiaceae bacterium | reverse complement strand
AAGAATTCCAAATGATGTCTCCCTGCTCTGTTTCGACAATCCGCATAATTTCATGTGGGAATACACTTTGACCCATTTGAGGCAAAGGGAAACGGATATAGGGGAAGCCGCCGTCCGCCTGCTCCTGCGTCAAATCCGCCATGAGCCCGGTCCCGCTGAAAAACTATTCCTTGAAGCAGACCTGGTGGTCGGTTACTCCACGATCAAAGTGTAGATCTGTTCGTTTCGTTCATCTCGTCATCGCCAGGGCATAATCCCGGCCAATCTCATTTTGCAGCGGTTTCCCTTCGAAGAATTTCAGGATGTCGTCGATCAGGGCAAGGGTGACCACTCTTCTCCTGTCTACCGTGGGGCCGGCCATATGCGGTATCAGGATGACGTTTCGCATGCCCCGCAAACGGCTGGTCTCCGGCAGAGGCTCCTTTTCATAGACATCCAGGATGGCCTTGAATCTGCCTGTCGCCAGTTCGTCCGCTAGTGCTTCCTCATCAATCAGGTTCCCGCGGGCCGTGTTCACCAGCAAGGCTCCATCCCTGATGGTTTTCAGCAACTCCCTTGAAATCATGTGATAGGTTTCGGGAACCCTCGCGGCATGAATGGACAGGACTTTTGATTGTGAGACAATCTCATCGAGTGAAGCCCGTTCAACCCCGAAAGACATCAGCACATCATCTGGGACATGCGGATCACAGGCTTTGATTTTCACCCTGAAGGGCTCCAGCATTTTCACAAGGTACCTGGCGACCATGCCGAATCCCACAAGGCCGACACACTGGTCCAGGAGTCCTTCATTGTAGCTGCGGTCAGAACTCCATCGTTTTGCCTGCATCTCCCCCGCATGGAAGGGAAGTTCGCGCAGCGCGCACAGGATATAGGCAATGACGCCTTCGGCAACGGATTCGGCATATAGCCGGTTGCCGCTCACAATCTTCAGTCCCTTTTCGAAGAACGCGGGGCTGACAATGGGAGAAACGCTTCCACCGGTATGGGCGACCAGTTTCAGGCTGTCGGCCCCCTTCAGTACTGATTCGTCAAAGCAGGCGCTGCCCCAGCCGGTGATGCATACGTTCATGCCGGCTAGTTTTTCCTTCAATTCGGCGCTTCTATATTGTGAGTCTTCATTGTTCCACGTGACGGTGCCAATGGAAGACAACCTTTGCGCGACGTCCGGAGGAATGAAGGTATCTTTAACCTGCCCGTTTGGAATGGTCACGAGAATATTCATCATTCATTCTCCTTGCTGATCCGATGGTGTTGGTTCATTCTGCTTGCTGTTCCGATGGTGTTGGTACATTCTCCTTGCTGATTCCATTGGGCTGGTGTTGCGGTAACATTTCATATACGGGCCGGGTTGTCAGGGTTCCATCTTCTCCTTGCACAAGTTCACGGAATACGGCTTTTCCGGCATATGCCTCCGGCGTCGCGGTGACGAAACCGACAGCCAATCGGCGGCCCCCGGTGAATGTGGCCGTTTTGGGAACCCGGTACCGCACACGATCGATGATATCGTTTTCCGGTTTCACCCACGGTCCAAAAAGACTATGGGACATCCTGTACCTGCCGGTGCCGTACAGGCTGTAAATCAGATAATGCCACCCGTTCATCTCGAACAGGTCGCAGCACTCGGGCTGCGAATCGCCGGCTTCAATCAGATACGGTTCCTTTTGGCCCCATTCCATCAGATCGCTGGAAACAAGGTGCGCAAGGCATCCGTCATATTCACCGCGTTCATTCGCAATGCTTGTTGTGACAAGCATGTGAAACACGCCGGATTCATCCTTGAAAACAAACGGATCTCTTGCCGACGCGGGTTCATAGGGCGCTTTCAAGGTAAAATACCGATGTGTTTTCGTGAACCGGATGCCATCGGTACTTGTCGCGCAGGAAAGTTTTGCGGCGGATCCGTCGCTCATGCGGACGGCATAAAATGCGTAGTGGATTCCTTTGTCGGAAAACACCGACCCGGTGCAAATGGAACCTTCCCACTGGCTGTCGATGGCAATGGCCATGGGGTGAATTTCCCATGTTTTCAAGTCGGTTGAGGAAATGTGCGCCCACTGATGGGCTCCCAGCCCGTATTTGCTCTTGTGCCCGCGCCTGTCGAAGAGATAGAACAAGTGGAACCGGCCCTCATGAAACCATGGCATACAATCACCGACACCCGTGTTGTGTCCGTTCGGACGCCAATTGTCAGCCGGGCCTGTGAAACGTTCGATGACGTCGGGTTCCCTTTCGGCTTTTTCGGAAATGCCAGCCAGGTTCGCAGAAAGGACAACCGAATCATGGAACGCAACGGCCATGGCAGTTTTTTTGCAGAAATCACCGAGCGGCCAATCTTCATCCATCAACACGCCGCCAGCATGCAAGGTGACGTGATATGGCCGGTATGTGACGTTTATCACACATTCGGTGCAATCGTTGCTGAATATGCTTCCCATGCCGGTACCGTCTTTCCAGGGCATGACAAGGCAAATCGGCTGTTCCATGTCATCCGTACAAATCCTGCATGCAAGTGAATCAACAGTATCAGTCAGGGAAAGACATTCCCTGGCATTGGATTTCAGGGTGAAGACTGCTTCAGGTGAATCCGGTACAGGATCCCTGACAGAATGCCGGATTCGCAAAGCCAGGCACCAGGATTCCGGCATACCAGCGAGGGTATCGCTATTTTCCAAATCCGTATCAGGGTATGTGCCGCGTATTCCGTCGAGTGCCAGGCTTTCCGATTGCATATGTACCCTTTCCCATGGTCCGTCTTCCATATTGGATTCCTGCTATTCAAAACAAGATTCTGGTGTAAAAAGTCGATTTTCGACTTTTTCATGCAGCTGCATTTTGCAACTTGCATGCATCCGGCGGCAAATGCCGCCGGATGGCACCGAATCACGTGATTTGGTGTGTAGAAGGCACAAAATGTGCCTTCTACATGCAGGATGTCAGAGGCATCCTGCATAAAAACTCACAAAAGTGATTTT
>JANYKF010000413.1 GCA_025361665.1 Clostridiaceae bacterium | reverse complement strand
CAGATCGGAAATCATCGCGGCATCCACCATCTGAGGGGTCAGCAGGTTGAGCGGGTCATCTTTTCCCGTCCCGGCCAGCATCAGGTGGTTCAAAGCCGGATAATGCCTTACGGTCACATCCTTTGATCCGGTCAGCGCTGCCTGCCATTTTTCCGCGCTCTCCGGGAGAACATTGTAATCCCGATCTCCTTGCAGCACCAGCACCGGTTTCGTGATGACGGCGGCCGCCTTCAACGGGTCCTGCGCATATAGATCCAGCCAGTAGGACGCCGGTGCGCCGAGGATGGGGGTGCTTGGCGCCGTGGTCGTGCCGTCGAGGATTGCGTGCAGCTTTCCAAGCTCCAGTTCAACCTGCTGCATGGCCGTTTTTTCATCCTCGTCCGTTTTGCCGTCCAATCCGAAAAGATATTGGTATTGGCGCAGCAGTTCATCTGCCAGGAACGCATTGCTGCCGGCCAGCAAGATATAGCCTGCCGGAAGCGTTTCCACCTTGTTGATGCGGGGAATCATGGTGCCGCCCAGGCTATGTCCGAGGACAAAAACACGGGTTCTGTCGATTCGGGCTTCCTTTTCGAGGAAGGCAAGCGCTTCATGCACATTGGGCAGATATTCCTCATTGGCCGTCAGGGTGGTCGCATAGGGTTCGAAGACTTTCGGGTTCTGCTTCGTGATTTTGTTGTACCGAAGGGAGGCCACGCCCTGGCGGGCCAAGCCTTGGGCGATGTCCTGAAACGGCTTGTTTTTGTAAAGGGTCTCATCCATGTCGTTCGGACCGCTTCCGGAAACCAGCAGGACAACGGGGTAACCTTTTCCGTCCGCAGCCGGTTTCGGAAGGGTCAGCTTTCCTTTCACCGCCCAGTCGCCAGTTCCGAGGGTCACCTCCTCCTCGGTGAAGCCTGGAGGAGGGGCTCCGGGCGTTGTGACGTAATTGTCCTCCCCGATGCCTGAACCATTTGTGCCGGATATCCCTTCCGCTTCCGAAGAGGAACTGCCCGGATTCCCATTCCCGACAGAACCCGCGCCGCAGGCGGCAATTGCGGGGAGGAGGAAAAGGATGCACAACAGGGCTATCAGACGCATGAGTGACGATCGATTCATCATATGATTCCTTTCCGATGCCGGGGAGCCTGTCTCGAATACATTGATGATAACAAGCATATGCCGTCCATACAATAGAAAAATGCAAAACGGATATCTGCTGACCGTAAAAGGGAAAGTGCCAAATGAGCCTCTGCTGACCGTACAATCGGAAAATGTAAAAAAAATGAAATTTGCGATCCGCAATAGAATCACTCCCCATTCGTCATGGTATAATAGGATTGTCGCATTCCCAAATAGATTGAGGGCCAATCTTTCTTGGATGTGACGATCATGGTTCAATGGGGTAAATCCAGGATAGGCTCATGGAAAGGAGGATGGAAATGGGCGAACGGAACAGGGTCGTCGTCAGGATCGCCTCCAATGACTACACGTTGTCGGGAGAAGAATCCCCGGAATATATCCAGCGCGTCGCCGCACTGGTGGACCGGAAGACGCAGGAAATCGTCAGGTCGGACTCTACCCTCAGCGTTGCGCAGACAGCCGTCCTTGCTTCCATCAACATGGGGGACGAAGTGCTTAAGCAGCACCACATCGCCGAATCCCACCTCCGGAAGATCCGGGAACTGGAAAAGCGGCTGGAAGCGGGGTCCGGGGAAAGCGATGCCTTGCGTCAGGAAATCAATGCGGCACGGAACAACCTGGCGCGCATCAAGCAGGAACTCATCCGCAGTGAAACGGAAAACCGTGATCTGCGTGAACAGTTGAGACGAATAAAAAACGGAGGGGAAATCCATGGGTAGAACCATCACCTGGGGAGAACTGATCACGGTCGTCCTGTTCATTCTGGGAGCGGCCCTGCTCTTTTACCTGGTTCTGGCGGCCGCCAACCTGGTGCGCATGCTTCAGAACATCAACAAACTGGTGGAGAGCACCCGTCCGAATCTGGAGAAAACCATGGCGAATCTCCCGGAGATTTCGGAGAATGCCACGAAAATCACCGGCTTGCTGAAAGACAACATGGAGAATGTCACCAAGCTGATGACGAATGTCGGAAAGATTTCCGATACCGCCAAAACAGCGGCCGACATCATTCAGAAGGACATCATCGTCAAGGCGAAAGGCCTGCTGGATGTGGCGGACGGCATCCGCCGGTATTTCGTGAAAAAGAAGAAGGATGTCGGCCCGGCTGGAAAAACGGGGAGTGCCGTCTATCGGTACACCTATCGCAAGGGTCAGGGAAACCCGGATGAAGTGCTTGTCGTGAAACCGTCGACGGCCGAAGCGGAGACCGCTGACACGATCAGCCCGGACAAGAATGCGTATAAAGCGGATGAAAAGATGAAAGGGCAGCCTTCAACATGAAGAAGACCCTGGCGGATGAGACCGGAAGGCGCAGGAACATGGAACTGCTGGCTCCGGCCGGGTCTGAAGCGGCGTTCAACGCGGCCATGCACAATGGCGCGGATGCCATCTACCTTGGTGCCGGACCCCACCACGCGAGACAATTCTCAGGAGGCTTTACGGAAGCCTCCTTTTTCGCTTGCATGGAGAATGCCCGGGTTGCCGGTGTCAAGGTATACCTGACATTGAACACACTGCTGGCGCAGCAGGAGCTGGAGGCAGCCGTCAGCTGGGCGGAACGAGCCTGG
>JANYKF010000397.1 GCA_025361665.1 Clostridiaceae bacterium | reverse complement strand
CTTGCTCCTCACTTTTTCGAGAGGGGAGACCGCTGGATCTTCTTCAAAGGCCCCGATGGAGAGCGTTTGGAGATAAACGAGATACTTTGAATACCGTCAGTTCCATTTGTTTCCGGCAGTTCAAAGGAGAATGGTGGAGATGTTCGATAGGCTTGAAACGCCGTCCATCCTCGTGGACATGCGGAAAGTGCGGGTCAATCTCAAACGCATGGCGGATGATGTCCTGCACAGTGGCTGCACCCTTCGTCCCCATGTCAAAACGCATAAGATTCCCGAACTGGCCAGGTTGGCCATCGCATACGGCGCATGCGGCATCACGGTGGCGAAGGTGTCTGAAGCGGAAGTGATGGCCGACGGGGGTATTAGGGATATTTTCATTGCCTACCCGCTGGTCGGAGACTTCCGCATCAGACGGGCGGGAGAGCTTTCCCAGAGAATCAGGCTCATCCTGGCCGTTGACAGCCTGGCCGGTGCCCAGGCGATTTCCGCGCATGCCATCCGTACCGGCACCGTTTTTGAAGTCAGATTGGAAGTGGATACCGGGCTCAAACGCACGGGGATCTCCTTGGAGCATGCGCCTGGATTGGCCATGAGCATATCCATGCTGCCCGGACTCAAACTGACGGGCATCTTCACATTTCGCGGACCCATCCTTGACGGATTGCCGACTGCCGACAACGAAGCTGCCGGCAGGCAGGAGGGGCGGCTGCTTGCGGGGCTTGCAGCCAGGCTGCGTGCCGATGGGCTGGAGATCCTGGATGTGAGTGGCGGGTCATCCCCCACGGGCAGGCATGTGGCTGCCGTGGAGGGCATGACGGAAGTGCGGCCGGGCACTTACATATTCAACGATTTCATGCAGGTGATCGAAAAGGCCTGCGACATTGAAGATTGCGCGGCCTCCGTCCTGGTGACCGTCGTCAGCACACCGGAATCAGGGTATGCAGTCATTGACGGCGGGAGCAAGACCTTCGCCACCGATTTCCCTGTGAATGCGCCTCCGTATTTCTTCCCGGGCTATGCGGTGTCTCCGGATCATCCCGGTTTGGTCCTGTCAAGGGTGAACGAGGAGCACGGAATCCTCACTTCGGCGTCCGGAAATACGGGCCTTGCCGTGGGGCAGAGGATTCGGCTGATCCCAACGCACATCTGCACCACGGTGAACCTTCACAATGACATCTGGTTCATCGAAGACGGCATGCTCCGCAAAGTGCGCGTGGAAGCGCGTGGCATGCTGGTGTAGCGCAAAGATATTTCACTAAAAAGAAGATTCCGGGTTGCAATCTTTGGATTGAATGGTTATCATATGGTTATAACAATATGACTAAGGAGTCAACAAATGAGTCAACTGAATGACAAGCTTCCTACTGCCTTGTATTATCAACTGAAAGAACGATTGATGAGCAGGATTACAATGAAGGAGTGGAATCCCAATGATAAGATTCCCAATGAACTGGCACTGTGCCATGAATACAATGTCAGCAGGATTACCGTTCGCCAGGCGCTGACTGAATTGGAAAGGGAAGGTTATGTTATCCGAAAACAAGGAAAGGGCACGTTCGTATCATTTCCCCGGATTGAACAGAACCTTACAAGTTTTTACAGTTTTTCGGATGAATTCAAGAAAAGAGGCTTCAAGCCTTCCAATAAAATACTTGAATTTCATCTGACCATTCCGGTTTCGGAAATAGCTGGAAAATTAGGAATTGAAAATGCAGGGAAACAGGTGTTTTGCATCAAACGGCTGCGGTACGCGGATGAAACGCTTGTGGCCATTGAATCGACCTATCTTCCGGCCGACCTGTTCAATGACTTGACAATGGAAGATTTGGAGAATAATTCTCTTTATGAAATCATGCGACAGAAATATGATGTGAATCCCAATTCCGCGGAAGAGTCCATAGGCGCCACTTCCATCGGAGATAGGGAATCGGTATTTTTCGGTGTCCGGAAAGGGACGGCGGCCTTGGACATAGAACGGTTCGCTTTCAGCGGTTCCAGATGTGTCGAGTATACAACGGGAATCGTCAGGGGAGATATATTCCGGTTCCACGTCAAATTAACATAAAGAACTTCCCGGCCTGTACATTCCGGTTTGTCTGTTTATGCATATAAGTTATAACAATATAACATCAGGAGGATGGATATGTTTAAAGCAGAAATCGAGATTTTCAGCCAATATGACGCTTTAGGTCGAACATACGCACATATGCTGGAAATGAAGGCGGAAATCCATTCGTTTGCGAAAGCGAATGCCGCAATGGGTCTGACCTTCATCGGGTGCGGATCCAGCTATAGCCTGTGCAAATCTGCGGCAATGAGCGCAAGAATGCGGCTGGACGGTAAAATGAACGCGCTGGCGGCTGGGGATCTTCTGATTCATTTTGCAAGCATGAAGGGAATTGTCAGGGATACGGTCATCGTAGCGCCTTCCCGCTCCGGCAGCAGCAGTGAAGTGGTGATGGCGGTGAAAAAGGCCAAAAGTGAAATGGGATTGAAGTGCATTTCCGTTTGCACGAGGAAGGGTTCGGAATTGTCCGGGTTGGCGGATCTGAGCATCGTTCTGCCATGGGCCTTTGACGATAGTGTTTGCCAGACCAGGACCGTGACGAACCTGTATTTTGCGAACCTGATGCTGATAGCCATGTTGGCTGACGACATGGTTCTGGTCGAAGAACTTGGTGAGGCCGTCAATGCCGGGAATCAATTCATGGAAGCAAATCTGGAAGTCCTGAAAAAGATAGCGGAAAACGGTCAATGGGAAAAAATAGTCGTTCTGGCAGATTCCGAACTGGAAGGGATTGCCGAGGAAGGCGCGCTGGCATTCAATGAAATCTGTCAACTCCCGTCAAATTATTATCATGTGCTTGATGTGCGTCATGGCCCCATGGTGTTGATTGACGGGCATACCCTGGTCATCATTGCCTGTTCTCCGGTTGAAACGCCTTTGCAAAGGGATTTGGTGAGGGATGTCAAGGCGATGGGAGCCTATGTGGTCACGGTGAGTGACAAGGATAGTCATGCCTGGGGATCGGACTGCAACATAAAGGTCCCTGAATATCGAAACTTCAGTGTCATGGGTGTCCCATTCATCTATGTCCCTCAAGCGTTGTCTTTTTACAAGGCTTTGGCACTGGGAGTGAATCCTGATGCGCCCACCGGTCTCGAGGCCTGGATCAAGCTATAACGTGTAGAATCATTCCGACAGGCAGGCCTGATGCAAATGACCCTCAGGGGGGGAGCATGATGAATCTGCATCCACTTCAAAAACTGGTCAGTGATTATAAGAATGGAAGCAAGCAAGGAATCTGTTCTGTTTGCAGTGCCAACGAATATGTGATAGGAGCCGCCCTCAGACGTGCCTCCATGTCGGGGGCCTATGTCCTGATAGAATCTACAGCAAATCAGGTTGATCAATTCGGCGGCTATACGGGAATGAAGCCTGCAGATTTCAGGAGTTTTGTTCACGGCTTTGCCGAAAAGCTGAGTATTCCGTTGGAACGGGTACTTCTGGGCGGGGACCATCTTGGTCCGCTCACGTGGAAATCCGAACAAAATGAGGATGCCATGTTGAATGCGGAAGAACTGGTACGGCAGTATGTGTCGGCCGGATTCACCAAAATCCATCTGGATACCAGCATGCACTTGGGAGAGGACCGGAAGGACAGGCCATTGGATCCCCTTGTGATGGCCGAAAGAGCAGCCAGGTTGTGCCAGGTTGCGGAAGAATCCTGTCAGATGATTTCATTAGGGAATCCGGTGTATGTGATCGGCAGCGAAGTGCCCATTCCGGGTGGAATTCATGAAGAGGATGAAGCCCTTCAGATCACCAAACCGGAAGATTTCAGCAAAACCGTGCAGGTCTTTGAACAGGCATTTCGCGAAAAGGGGCTTGAATCCGCATGGGAGCGTGTCATTGCCGTCGTTGTGCAGCCAGGGGTCGAATTCGGGGATGAATCCGTTCATGCATATGACAGAGATAAAGCGCGAACCTTGTGTGAGCCGTTGAAAAAGTATCCGCGTCTTGTTTTTGAAGGGCAT
>JANYKF010000260.1 GCA_025361665.1 Clostridiaceae bacterium | reverse complement strand
CAAATCCTTTCGCAAAACATAGGCAAGCTGGATTTCAGCGTTTCCGTCTTCATCATGGATGCGGAAAGGAATCTATACAGCAGCAGAAAGCTGTCAAATGAAGACCGCTTGCTTGTTGCCGGCAGAATCCTCACCCAGGACTGGTATCAAAAGTTGTGGAACAGGGACAACCTTGTTCATATCATTGGTGTCCGGGATAATTATTCAAATCAGCCCGAGGTTTCAAAAGTTTTTTATCTCTATGCCAATATCATACAGGATGGCGATTATCTTGGAACCGTGATCGTCGGGATCGATGAATATCTGTTTTCCAGACAGTTGAAGAACACAAAAATCAGCGAAGATGGGGAAATATTCCTGATGGACGGCGATTACCGCATCATTCTGTCGGAAGAAGGGCGCGAGGTCAATCCCGGCATATTGAACGCCGGGTTTCTTGGGGGCTGCTTCAAGACACAGAGTGGGTTTTATCCGGTGAATATCCTTGGGAAAAGTGAATTGGCCACTTTTTATCCTGTCCGGCTTCAGCAGTGGAAAATTGTGATGCTCACGCCGACAAACCGTATTTATGAAAAACTTTCGGTCATAAAAAAGGCCGTCATCGGATTTTCCGTCCTTTCATTCCTGAGCATCATCCTTTTGATATTCATCATCGACACATCCATCACCAGCCCAATCATTTACCTGAGCAGGCTCATGAAAGAAGTGCGCGGAGGGAACCTGGCGGTCCGAATGAAGAAGAACTCCCATGATGAGATTGGTGTCCTGGCCAATGGCTTCAATAGCATGCTCATGGAATTCGACAAACTGCTGGAAAGGATTCGGCAGGATGAACAAATGAAGAAAAAACTGGAATTCAGCATCCTGCAGGAACAAATGAAACCGCATTTCCTTTACAATACCCTCAACGCCATCCGGTGGATGGCCGAATTGCAGAAAGCGGACAACATCGGGTACGCGGTCGTGGCGCTTGGAAGGCTGATCGAATATAATGCAGGCAACAGCGGTCCCGTTGTCACCGTGCGGGAGGAGGTCAAGTACCTGGACGATTACCTGCATCTCTACAGTCTGCGGTACCTTGACAATTTCCAATACTCCTTTGAAATCGATAAGGAGGTCTGTGAATGCAGCATCGTGAAACTATTGCTGCAGCCGTTGGTGGAAAACGCAGTCATTCACGGGTTCAAGGATCGGAAATATGGGGGCCTGCTCAAAATCACAAGTTATGCCGAAAAAGGAAGGCTGGTGTTTGAGATCAGTGACAACGGCGTGGGCATGAACCTGGAGAAACTTCAGGAAATCCAGACGGAAAGGGTTCTCATTCCGGGGAAAACTCACGGGAATATTGGTATCTTCAATGTGAAGGAAAGAATCAGATTGCATTATGGAGAGGACTTTGGTCTTCGATTCGCAAGGAACAGTGCCGGGGGAATCACAGTCCATGTCAATCTTCCCCTGGAATGTGGAACCGATCGGGACGGACAGGAGGCGGTACTGCCATGAAACTGCTGATACTGGACGATGAAGTGTTTGTAAGGGTTGGCATCAAGTCCATCATTCCATGGAATGAATACGGGTTTGAAATCGTCGGAGATGCATCGGATGGTTGCGAAGGGCTGGCGATATGCAGGGGAAACACACCGGATATCGCATTGGTGGATATCGTCATGCCCAATATGAATGGAATCGAATTCATGATTCAGGCTTCCAAGGAATTTCCGGAATTGAAGTACATCATTCTCAGTTGTCACAATGAATTCGACTACACCCAAAAGGCGATCAGGCTCGGGGCCAAAGCCTACGTTCTGAAAAACACAATCCAGCCCATGGAACTTCTGGAGACCGTGCAGGACGTGGCAGCCTCTCTGGCCATGGAACGCAGCTTGAAGAAGGAATTGCAGGATATACGCAATGAGGCCGTGGAGAACCGACCCACCATTCTCAGGGACTATTTGGGCCGCATCATCGACGGCATGGCATTCGAAAATGGCGCTGTCCTTGAGAAGCTGCGAAAGCACGGTCTGCAATTTGATGACATGAGAATTTACCTGGCTGTGGTTGAGATCGCCAATGAAGAGAATTTCAACAATCAGTTTACCTCCGTGGACCGTGAACATGTTTTGGTGGGCATGGAAAACATGATGCAGGAAGTGGTTCGCGGCATGAGCGATCAGGCCTTTGTATTCCGATTCGCCCGGAATGAATTCATCGCGATCATCGGGCTGAAGGAACCAGGCGGTGAATCATCCG
>JANYKF010000349.1 GCA_025361665.1 Clostridiaceae bacterium | reverse complement strand
GAAGGACTGGACATAAGAATTCGCTTGGTATACCTTGGTCACTGTCGTACCATCGAGCATGACCATATAATCGTGACCGATGGCCATGGGCGTGGATGTGCCGTTTGTCAGGACCCCGCCGTCCGTGCGGACCTCGCCCGCATCCAGCGTGCGGTCCACGCTGGAATCAGCCAGGATGATGACGGTCTTGAACAACCCCGTACTCTCGGCATAAGGAATTCCGCCGGAAGAGGAGCCTGAAGGGCCATTCGCGGCAGAAAGCTTCGTGTCGGTGCCCAGCAGGCGGTTCAGCAGCAAGGCGCAGTCTTTTCGCGTCATGGTGGAATTGGCGGAATACTTGAATCCGGTTGTCAGTTTCAGCGCGGAAGCCTTTGCCAGAAAATTCTGCGGCCAGGTTCCCGGGAGGTCGCCGTCCGCGTATCCAAGCATGCGGATGATGACGGTCAGCGCCTGCGCATAGGTGATGGCGGAATCCGGGCGGAATCTGCCGTCCGGAAACCCGGTCAGCATTCCTTTCTGAACCGCGGTGCGCACATAACCGCTGGACCAGCGGATGGAGGGCACATCCGAAAAAGACGTGGCGTTCATTTTGACATTGTCGGAAGTCGCCAGGTTGGCGGCGGAAATGGCCATTTTTGAGAATTGTTCGCGCGTGACGATCGAATCGGGGTGGAACAGGCCATCCGCACCCCCGTTGATGATGCCCAGCAGGGCCAGGCGGTTGATGGCAGTCGTCCAGGCCGTATCTTCCGGAACATCCGGAAAGGAAGTGGCGGCGAACGCGCTGCCCGGCCCGCCGAGAACCAGGAACAGGACAAGCGCGGATGCGATCCAGCGCTTCAGGGTGAGTATCGGTTGTTTGATCATCCGTGAACCCAAGGACAATTTCATGATCCGAGCAAATGCCGGGTATTTCATGATGGGAATCCCTCCTCTATTGAGCTTGATCAAATCTAAATCGCGAATTGCAAGAATCATTTCATGTTCGGTCTCATGCCTGTGTCATTCTCATGTCGGTGTCATTCGAACCGCAACGCTTCTATCGGGTTGAGGCGTGATGCCTTGATGGCCGGGAACATGCCGAACAGAATGCCCGTGGCCAGGGAGATGCTGAACGATATGATCACCCATGGCAGGGAATACACAGCCGGGACAAGTCCGAGCCCGCCGATGACGAACCGGATGGCGGCGAGTCCGAGTGCAATGCCGGTGAGTCCTCCAAGCCCCGTTACCACGATGGCTTCAATGAGGAATTGGGTCAGGATGCTGCGCCTCTTGGCACCGATGGCTTTGCGGATGCCGATTTCACGCGTCCGCTCCGTCACGGAGACCAGCATGATGTTCATGATGCCGATGCCGCCGACCAGCAGGGAGATGGCCGCAATGCCGCCAAGTACCAGCATGAGGGTATCGGTCACCGTGCTGAGCGTACTTAGCAGATCCGCCTGGTTGAAAACCCGGAATGCGTTTTCGGAACTGTAGATTTTCAACAGGAATGCCTTGAGGGCGGCCATCACTTCGGTCGTCTTCTCCGCCGAGGCCGATTGCACCATGAAGGAGCGGATGTTGCCATTCCGTAGCATGCGCTGGGCCGTGGAGACCGGAATGATGACGTAGTCATCCACCGTTTGCGCCTGGCTGCCGTTCTGCTCGGTCAGAACCCCGACTACGGTCAGGACATTGCCGTTGACCTTGATTTTCTGTCCGACCGGGTCCGAGTCCGGGAATAGCTTCGCGGCGACATAAGATCCGATGAGTGCGACTTTCTGGCGATAGGTCACATCCACATCCAGAATGTATCGTCCCGAAGATACATGGGAATTCTTGATGAGTTCATAATCGGGGGTTGTTCCCATGAGGGTGGTTGTCGTCAGGCTGACGGTGCCCGCTTTCGCCGTGATGCCGGAACTGACGGAAGGGGCCACGCCGGCAATGTCATTCGGATATTCTGCGGCAAATGTCTTCAGGTCCTTGTAAGTCACGTTGCGGTTGCTGCCGCGTCCCGTGATCGTGATTTGAATGAGGTTTGACCCCATGCCCTGGATGGAGTCGGTGATGCTTTTCGTGCTGCCCTGTGCGAACGCGACGGCCGTGATGACCGAACCCACGCCGATGATGACTCCGAGCATGGTGAGGAAGGAGCGCACCTTGTTGGAGAGAATGCTCTTGATGGCCATGCGCCATGCCTGCCAGATTCCCATTTACCGCAACCCCCTGTCTTCCACGATTTGACCGTCCTGGAGGCGGATGATGCGATTGGCTTCCTCCGCGATTCCCTGATCATGGGTGATGATGACGATCGTGTTACCCGAATCGTGCAGTTTTCGAAGCATCTGGAGGATCTCTACGCCGGACTTGGAATCCAGGTTGCCCGTGGGTTCATCGGCCAGCAGCAAAGGGGGGTTCGTCACGAG
>JANYKF010000344.1 GCA_025361665.1 Clostridiaceae bacterium | reverse complement strand
AGGCCGTCGTCACCGGGTTCTGTTCCATAATACCCCGGGTTGCGGATCACATGGACCGCCATTGAGTCCGCGTCGAAAAACCCAAGGATACCGGCAACAGGCTTCAATCCAAAATGTGCCGCCAACTTTTCACTGACTTGGGGCTCAGCCCTGTAGAACAGTGGTATCCTATCCAAATCCCCATGGGCGGCAGCTCTCAGAAAACGTTCCCTGTGGGTGAGGCAAGCCTTCATGTCATGCCTCCCCGGGTCCGCGGTTGTCCATCTTCCTGCCTTCGTCAACCTGGATGCGGTTGTCAGCGAATCCGCCGTCATCAGCAAGCCTGCAGTCGTCGATGCCATCCATGATCGCCGAAAAATTCCCCCGCCACCGATCCTCCGGAACATCCTCGGTGATGCCGATGATGAAACCGTCGCAAGGCATCGCCTCTCCAATGATCTGCCGGGTCTTCTCCCTGACGACGTCAAGGCTGTCCAGGTGCCAGGCGCTTGGCCAGTTGATCCACAGCACTTTGCCAGGCAAGGATTGCCTCGCCTCCTTCACGGACGGGCTGGAACCGGCATCATAAGCCTCTATGTAATCGAGGGAAGTGGCGGCGATATCAGTCATGATCGTCGTGTTGTCCGCATCCAGGTGGACTCCGATCAGCTTTCCCTTTCCATGAAGGATTTCCGCGGCTTCCTGATAATTCGGAACATAGTATCTGCGAAAAACATCCGCCCCGATGATGGAAGGCGTGACATTCCCGCCATAGTTGGCGAAGTCCAGGGGCCCTCCGGCCACAACCGCATATGCTTTCCTGTTGTACTCCACGAGCGCATCATACAGCATGAGGACCTCATCCCGGTTGTCCATCCATTCGTAGCAGAAGGTTTCGGTTCCCATGAACCTGCTGATGATCTGCTGCAGCGGCTCAAGGGGAATCTGGTCCCGAACGGCGAAATCCGTTCCAAGATCCATCGCCTTTTTGGCAGCCACATGATACTCCGGTATGAGGACCCTGTTTTTTATGATGAATGACAAGGCCTTATAATCTTCCTGCGACTTGAACATATGCTCATGGGTCCAATTTGTGAAGCCCGCCGGGCTTATCAGCTCGGCCAGATCTCCGACGGGGGTTGAAAACGTTTTCCTGACGAGATCCATGCCTTTTTCATCCGTCCATGAACGTGAAGTGACCTTGACATCCGGCATGACCTCCCGATAGCACTGCATGCGGTATACGACGCACAACCCGCGGTTTCTGAGTTCACGCTCCATGGTGCATGGGGGCAGCTTGTTTTCATACACGGTGAAAGGGACCTTGTCGGACCTGCCCCCCCGAAGGGCAAGCATGACCCGATCCCGCGGGGTTGATGAATCATTCATATTCCGTGCTTCCTCCCGGTTGTCCTGCGGCGTCACCCGTCGTTTTTCCGAGGGATTCCTATGGAATCCTGCATGTGATTCACTGTCATGCTTTGCGGTAACTTGTTTCCCTGCCGCTTATGCAGCACGCCAGCGCGAGCGGCTGCAGGCTTCCCTCGACACTGTGCCGTGGAATCCGGCCCTCCCGGACCGCATCATAGAAAGAGACTATCTGCGAGTAGAATCCATTCGCCTCGGCCTGGTGTTCATAGTCATGGCCGGCCAGGGTATCGACAATGCTGTTCCCGGCAATATGGACGATTCTGCCGGGACAGTCGCGACTCCCGAAAATGGGGAGTTCCACCTGGAAAAGATGCCCTTGCAGGCGTACCGACACCTGCTCCGTCACGGAGCCGCACATGGGATGGAATCCAAGGTTCACGACCACGCCCGATTCCATGCGCGCCAATACCCCGATGTCAACCGCCGATTCCGCAGAGTGGCCCGAATACTTGAATTCCGCGCTGCTGTAGTCGCTGCCGCAGAGATACCTTGCGAGGTCCACATCGTGGATGGCAGTCATTGAAAAATCCTTTTCCCTTCGATTCAGCCGGCACATCTCAATGGTTATGCTGTCGATGGCCGTGCCCACGGCATTGATTTCCCTGACAAGGGTTTCCACGAGCAGCATGGACCGCCTGTTGAACGCAGCCGATACGGGAACGCCCGAAGACCTGGCTGCCGCGGCAATGGCCTGGCCCTCCCGAACTGAGATTCCGGGAGGTTTTTCCGTGAGCAGGGGGATCCGGCGTTCCAGAATCCTGACGGAAAGCGCTGCAGTCAGTTCGACAGGCACAGCCAGCAGGGCCCCGTCGGGACCGACGGAGTCCATCATGTCATCCATATTGATGAACCACCGTTTGAAGCCGAATTCAAGGGCGAAGGCTTCCGCCCTCTCCCGGGAAATGTCGCAGCAGGCGGCCAGTTCCACGTCCGGATTCATCGCCGCATACTTCCTGAGCATCGGGCCATGCCCGTTTTGAGCCATACCCCCGCAACCAACAAGGCAAATCCTGAATGCCATGATTCTGTTTCCTTTCACCCTGTCACTCAAGGCTCCCATGCCATCGTGCTTTCCGTGGCAAAGCCCGTCAAGCGGGTTCATGCGCCGGAATGCCCATGACGCTTAGGAGCGACGCACACAACGATGCATATGCTGCGACGCCGTATTCGCATACCCATCCATTATACCACTGGCGAATGCGGGTTGGTCCACCGGACCCGTGACTGTAAAAAAACGAAACAGATGGCAATTCATATTCGTTTTTCTGACATCCTCCTTATGATAGCATGGTGTCAATGCAAGCCGGAACACGCATTCGACGTTGAATTTCGCGGAACTCCCATCAGGAGGGTGCGGCTGGAGGTATGACTATGGCAGATATTTCACTGAAGGAGCTATACGACTGGTGCCGTATCCCTGCAGGCGAACTGGTGAATCATCCGCAGCTGAAAACCAGGCTGAGGATTGTCCCCGATTCGGAAAGCCTTGGCGCACTGATGGCAAGGGAACTGGCCGACGCCATCCTTGAGGCCGGCATGCATGGAGCCCCTTTCCGCGTGATAATCCCCTGCGGGCCCAGGTGCTGGTATGGACCGTTCCAGCGCATCATCAACGGTGAGTGCATCTCGATGAGCCACGTGACGGTTTTTCACATGGATGAATGTCTGGACTGGCAGGGCAGGCTGCTTCCGGCCGGAGATCCGTACAACTTCCGGACATTCATGGAACGCTGGTTTTACGGGGGCATCCATCCAGAACTGGCCATACCCTGTTCGCGGCGATTCTTCCCGGAACCGTCAAATATCGGGCAAATGCGGGAAAAAATCCGGGAAGCGCCGATAGACATGACCGTGGGCGGCTGGGGCCAGGACGGGCATGTCGCATACAATCAGGCGCGCAGGAACCCTTACAGCCGCATCACGCTGGACCAGCTCAGGAACAGTGAAATCAGGATCCAGGAGAACAATCAGGATACAATCCTGGCGCTGGCGCAACGCACATTTGGAGGAGCATACCAGTTCGTGCCGCCCATGAGCGTCACGCTCGGCATGAAGGAGTGCATGTCTGCCGCAAGGATGCGGATCTACAGCGATACGGGCAGCTGGAAGCAGACGGCCTTGAGGGCAGCGCTGTTTTCCGCGCCAACCGTGGAATATCCCATGACGCTTTTGCAGGAACATCCGGATGTGCTGATCACGGCCACGCTTGAAACCGCCCGTCATCCCATTTCGGAAAATCCGGACTGGGAGTTCGGAGGCGTGAACGCATGAAGACATACACTCCTTTATCCTGTCCTATTCCGGCCTATGATTTCATCGTGGGAACCGGCGGAATCGGCGGCGGCTTGTTCTTTCTCCTGGAAGGGAACCATACGCTCTCAAGGAATGAAAGCCGTCTCGGCCGTCAGCTGGACAGCCGGGATTACTGCAAGCAGCATATCGTCCTGCATTATGTTTCCGTACTGCTGGGAGCTGCTTCGGGTTCCTTCACGGTCTACCCGATAGGCAAAGTGGGCGATGACGACCTTGGCTGGAGCCTGCTCGCGGAAATGGACAGCGTGGGCATGATGACCGGAGGCGTGACGATCAGCATGGCTTCCGGATTGCGCCTCCTCAGCACTTCCCTGCAGAGCCGCATTGTCCTGGATGTCTC
>JANYKF010000336.1 GCA_025361665.1 Clostridiaceae bacterium | reverse complement strand
TCGATCACTTCGCCTGCCAATTCGTGCCCGATGATCCGGGGATAGGATACCAGCGGGTTCGTGCCGCGGTAGGCTCCGATATCGGAACCGCAGATGCTGGCTGCATGAATGGCAACCCTTACTTCATCCTCACCGACAAAGGCAGGGATCTTGACATCCTTCATGCTGATTTGGAGAGGAGCTGAAAGGTACACTGATTTCATTTGGCATACTCCCTTGAATACCGACTCATGCCGATGAGATATTCATCTTGCTGCCCGGCGAATGAGAAGTGCAAAATGATCCTTCTGAACACATCGCTCCAAGCCCGGAAAATGTGAAAAGTCTCACCTGACTGTCATCCAAATCGTCTTAAGTTCCGTATACTGCCGATTCGCCCACAATGACTTGTCCCTGCTGAAGAACCCAGACTGCTTGAAGCCGCCAAAGGGCGTTGTCATGTCTCCTTCAGAGAAACAGTTGACGGAAATCGTTCCGGCGCGGATTGCTCTTGCCATGCGGTGGGCCTGATGGACATCATCGGACCAGATGGACGCATGCAAACCATACTCCGTATCATTGGCCATCCTGACTGCCTCTTCTTCATTGCCGCACGTCATCACTGCCACGACCGGCCCGAATATTTCCTTCTTCGCAAGGGTCATGTCAGCGGTGACATTATCAAATATGGTGGGCTCGATAAAGTATCCGCCGGTTTCCTGTAAAATGCGATTTCCGCCATAAACAAGCCGTGCTCCTTCTTTTCCAGCGATGGCAATCTCCTTGAGAATGGATTCCATATGAGGCTTTTCAATGATCGCACCCAATTTGTACTGTGGATCCAATGGGTCTCCCACTGTCCAATCTTTTGTCTTTTCGATGAATTTTTCCAGGAACCTGTCCCTGATATCCTTGTGGACGATGATTCTGGAGTTGGCGCTGCAATTCTCGCCCATGTTCCAGAACGCTGCCATAGCAGCCTCTTCGGCCGCGGTATCCAAATCGGCGACATTCGGCATGACGACGCAGGGGTTTTTCCCGCCCAGTTCAAGCAGAACCCGCTTCAGGTTCGACTTTCCCGAATTCTCCAGCAGCGTGCGCCCAACAACAGTCGAACCCGTGAATGTAATCAAATCGATATCCGGATGAAGGGCAATGACTTCCCCGACGTTTTTGCCGGAACCGGGAACCACATTCAGGACACCCTCCGGGATTCCCGCTTCCATGGCCAATTCCGCCATTCTCAGCATGGTCAGGCTGGTCAGTTGGGCGGGCTTGACGACCACGCTGTTCCCGGTCGCCAGAATGGGACCCAGTTTCCAGCCGGCCATCATCATCGGAAAATTCCATGGCAGGATGGCACCGACGACCCCGATGGGCTCCCGGACAATCATGCTCACGATATTGGAACCAGCAGCCGTCATCTGGTCTTCCAGCTTATCAGCTGCCTCCGCATGCCAAGCGATGCAGTTGGCTGTTTCCGCCACATCGATCTGGGCAGTATCGCGGATGGGCTTTCCGCTATCCAGCGCTTCCAATACAGCCAGTTCATCATGATTTGCCCGTATCAGGCCGCAAAACTTGAATAATATCTCTTTCCTTTGAACAGGAGTCTTTCCAGACCACCTTCCATCCTGGAAAGCCTTTCGTGCGGCCGCCACGGCCAAATCGACATCGGCTGCGCCACAGGAAGCAATCTCGGTCAGTTTCACGCCCGTAGCCGGATTGTACGAGGTAAACGTATTGCCGGACAAAGACCTGACCATTTTGCCATCAATCAAGGCATCCGTTGAATATCTAATCTTCCGAGCGATTTCCTGATATTGCGCTTTTGCCATCATGCCCATTGCAATGACCTCCTTCAGTCTGCCCGTCTCATTCCCCAGTTATGGATCATTCCATTCTTCCAACCTATTGTTTCCCCGAGCTATCGTTCATTCGCCTCATTCAGCCTTCTTTCAATCCTTGCCGATGTTTCCGTCAGCGACAGCCCTCCCATGCATGTGCATCGCAGTTCCTGCGGGAGCATGCTGCCAACTTGCTGTAAAACGTCCAATGTCTCATCGAGGGGAATCACCTTGTCATACCCCGCAAGGGCCATGTTCGCCGATGCCAGCGCATTCATCCCCGCCATGATGTTCTTGCCCAGGCAAGGAACTTCCACCCTGTTGGCCACCGGGTCGCAGATCATCCCAAGGGTGTTTTGAATGGCCATGGACGCTGCGTCCGCCCCCTGCGCGGACGAACCGTTCATGAGCTGCACAAGCGCTGCCGCCGTCATCCCGGAAGCAGCACCGCACTCCAGCTGGCACCCGCCGACTTCAGCGGCAAATCCCGACTTCGATGCAATGAAGACACCTATGAGCCCTGCAGCAAGCAGGGCCTTGGCTACTTCTCCCGAAGCAATGCCCATCGCCCTGGCCGTTCCGATGATTGTCCCCGGCAATACGCCGCAAGACCCTGCTGTCGGGGCCGCGACAATGACGCCCATCGAGCTTTTGATTTCCATCATGGCGGAAATGCAGGAAATGGACGCATTCATCACGTCACCCGGAATCAGCTTCCCTTCTTTGTCCGCCTTTGGAATCAGCATGCTCTGCGGTCCCAGGATCCTGTTTTTGAATACCGTTCCCTGTAGGCCCCCATCAATCGTTTTTTCCATCAATTTGGCGATTTTTT
>JANYKF010000273.1 GCA_025361665.1 Clostridiaceae bacterium | reverse complement strand
CAGATGAAGTCGCATCTGTGACCCCTGTTTGTGCCGGATCCCCAACCCCTTGTTTCGATCCGTTATCCGGGATGATCGGCTGTGCGGAGCCTGATGGATCGACCGCGGATTCCAAGGCAATCAAATCGGCATTGTCCGCAGAAGGTCCTGCAATATCCGATGGGCTGCCGGATTCACCAAGAATCACTTCTCCGTTGGATAATGCCCCTGATGTCCGCAAGCGTTCCACACCGGATGCACCGCAAGCACTCAGCAACATAAACAACACCAGCGCCAAGGAAAGCAGACCCACCATGCGCCTCCATGATCTGTGCCCGCTTTCCGGTTTTGTCTGCACCCGCGTCATTCGATTCATCGCCTTCTCCAACTCTTTCTTTCATTCTGAACCAAGGGAGTAAACAATATCGGTAGCCAAATGTAAACAATTTGTAAACATGTTGCCCCGCATCCGCGCGATGTTGGATGTGAACCGCCTTGCACCGGCCAAACACCTCTTTCATGATTCAGGCAGATCCACCGTGAATTCCGTTCCGCCTTTTGGCAGATGTGATGCGGAAATGCTTCCCCGATGCAGTTCCACAATGGTCCTGGCGATGTTGAGTCCCAGTCCGCTGCCACCATAAGCGGGATTGCCCGACTTGTCCACCCTGTGAAATTTGTCGAAGATCAGCGGCAATTCCTCTTCCGGGATGCCGATGCCGGTATCCCGCACCCACAGCACGACGCGGGCATCCTTCAAGGAGATGCCCACATCGATGACTCCCCCATCCGGTGTGAATTTGACGGCGTTGCCAACCAGATTGATGAGGACCTGCCGGATCCGGTCCGGATCGACATAGGCACACACCGGTTCTCCCGACTCCACGGACATGGCAAGACGCTTCTCTCCCAGCAAGCCCTTCAAAGCCGCGACGGTATCCACTGCGACCATCCGCAAATCAACCCGCTCCTTGACAAGGGTCAGGGTCCCGGACTGAAGCTTCGCCAAATCGAGAATCTCGCCGGTCAGGTTGTTCAGTCGCATCACCTCGTCCATCATGAGCAGCAGGTGTTCACGCACAGCCTCCTGTTTGATGACCCCGTCGAGTAACCCCTGAAGGAATCCGCGGATTGATGTGAGCGGGGTGCGCAGCTCATGCGACACATTGGCGATGAATCCGCGACGGACTTCTTCCGTTTTCGAGATCTGTTCCTGCATATGGTTGAATGCCCTGGCCAAACGTCCGATTTCGTCCTGCGTGTTCACCGGAACCGGGTCTGTCACCTCGCCCGAGGCCAGCCGGACAACAGCCGACTGCATGTCCCGAATCGGGCGGATGATGCGCCGTGTCAGCTGCAGGATCATCAGGGTTCCCACCATCAGCGCGCCCAGCGCGATGCCGAAAACCACGAGGTTCATCTGCCAGATATCCCGGGTGACCCGATCGAGCGGGGCATACATGAGAATTCCACCCAAAACCTCCGTGCCACGGGTCAAAGGAAACCCGGCCAGCACGACATCGGTGTCCAGTTTGGCGGAATAGGCACGGGAATGGAAAATGGAAGAACCATTCAGCAGCACGGACAGATCCTCCACCAGGGTGGCATCCGCCTGCGAATCATCCGCCAGCTGTTTCGCAATCTCCGAAAGGGAGATCGCATCATACCGGATTGCGTAAATGCGGGCGTCCGCGATATACCCGATCATGTCGATGCTGGTTGACAGGCGATCCATTCCGATGAGGCCATCCAGGTATTCACCCATGGTCCGGTTGACCATGGTTCCTGCCCCGGTCAGCGCCTGGCGCTTTTCCTCGTACATCCGCTGCGTGTAGAGGACAGACAGCATCAGGGAGATGACAACTACGACCGATGCCAGCACCCCCGCATAAACCACGAACAGTTTCAGGAAAAGGCTCTTTCCCATTGCACCTCCGAAAAGAAGAAGAATGGACGGAATCCTCCATTTACTTCACTTCAAATTTATAGCCTACGCCCCAGACGGTTTTCACGCTCCAAATGGACTCGGACGGTTCCAACAGCTGGCGCAGCCTTTTGATATGCACATCCACGGTGCGGGTATCCACAAGGAAGTCATATTCCCAAACCTTCTCCAGCAGCTGATCCCGGGAGAAGACAATATTCTGGTTCTGCATCAGGAAGTAGATGAGCTGGATTTCCTTTGGCTTCAAAACAGCCTTCTCGCCATTTTTCAGCACCTCGTAACGATTCAGGTCCACGCGCAGGTTGCCGCATTCGACCACCCCTCGTTCCTTTTCCCCGGGCTTCTCGCCAGGATCCGCATCCCGTTTGATCCGGACCTGGATGCGGGCCAAAACTTCCTGCGGCTCGAAAGGCTTCACCACATAATCATCCGCACCAAGGCTGAATCCCTTCACCTTGTCTTCCACCAAATCGCGGGAAGTCAGCATGATGACCGGTGTGGTGTACTCGCTTCGGATCAGGTGCAGCACTTCCCATCCGTTGATGACGGGCAGCATGACATCCAGCAGGACCAAATCGGGCTTTGATTCGCGAAACCGGGACATGGCCTCGCTGCCATCCACCGCCACCGTTACTTCATAACCGGCATCGACAAGATAGAGCTTCAACAACCGCACAATGTTCTCATCATCGTCCACCACCAGAATGCGTTCCGCCATTTGTGCCTCCGATTTCCTATACTCAGGCCGGATCACGAATCCGTTGGCAAACCAGCCAGTTTCATCAGCCATAGTGCATTGCGCGTAGTCGAGACACCTGGCCGCAGCTTGTAGTCGAAACGAAGGGCGCCTTCTTCGTAATACTCCTGAAAGTGTTCATTTCTCACACCCGGACTGGTATCCGCCAAAATCCCAAGTTCAAGATCGTGGGTGGATATCAGCCCGAGAATCGATTTGTCCGGAGCATCCTGGGCAACCAGCCAATTGATGAGCGCTTGCGCGCCAGCATGCCGATCCGCCGAGTTGGTCCCTTTGAAAATCTCGTCCAGGAAGCAGAAGACGGACTCTCCCGCCTCGACCGCCCGCACAAGGGTCTTGATGCGCAGA
>JANYKF010000226.1 GCA_025361665.1 Clostridiaceae bacterium | reverse complement strand
CGGCCTCACCCACGCATGAGGCCGGGACTCTGAAAATTTACAAACCGTAATCCCTCTTCTCCAAAAATTCCGGCAACTTCGCACTCGTTCTGACGGCGGACATGACTTTTTATGATAACAGCGGCCTCCTTCCCTACGGAGGCGTTTTCACCGGTGTGCAGGCCGGAGAGATAGTCTCCCTCTCCTATGACACCGCAGACGGTCCGGCCAGGTACCTGCAGTTTTCGAAACCCGCGCAAAGCAATGAAGGAACTTATGCCGAACTTCTTGTCCTTGACACGGCCGCCACATCCAAAGCCCTCCCGGGCAATCAGATTCTCACAGACAAGGGCCTCTACACCCTTGCTGTCGGCATCGCGGCACCCTCTCCCGGTACACGCATCGGTGCCGTGACAAACGGAACGGTGCTGACAAGCATCAATGGCCAGGTGAACAAGACCGAACAGGCGACACTGCTGCAGATGGCGGGCACGCAGGCTGTCCTTGTCAGGAATGGCGCAACCGAAAGCATCAATTTGCCCCTGTCGGCCACATGGTATCATGACGGGGTGAAAGTTGCCGCCGCCGGTCTGGCTTCGCTGCTGTCACGGGACAGCTCCGTGGTTTTCGGCCTGAGTCCTTCCGGAGAGGGATACGAGTATGCCCTGCTGTACGACCCCGTCTACTCCGCCCCCCAAGTGGCCAATTCCCAGGAAATCCACACGATGAAACTGGGTACGATTGACCTGAACAATGTAATGCTGAGCCGCGCCGGAGACCTGATCGCCGTGAACGGCATCAAGTATCTCGATGTGGGCTACGATGTGACCGACATCTGGGGCGGGAACCGTTACGTGGAACTGTACCCCAACAATATCAGCGACACGCTGGGCGCCATAGAAGCATACGCGCCGAACCGATTCTCTCCGGTTTCCATCCAGATTTCCGTGTATAATGACACTACAAAGAAATTCGCATCGAAAACCTTCGCATTCAGTTCTGAATTCCTTCTGTCGGACCTGGCCGGCACCTATTTCCAGGTCGGGGAGTATGCCATCCTGCTGCTGGGACGTGACGGCAAAATCGTCCGGATGATGATATGAACTCCAGGAGTTGCATAAACACTTTATCCATCAGCTTATTGTGGCCGGACTCAAGTCAAGGGCAAGGGCCGGCAGTCAGAAATCTACATCCTGATACGGCAGGGAGCCTGGATCTGGAAGGCCTGTGCCGGCATCTCGGCAACAACCGCACGGAACAGGACGCGCTTTGCGGTGTCCTGTCGAACCTGCCGCAGGATGAAGCCGCAATCCGTTACAGGCAGGACATTTTCTTCGAGATAGCCGGCAGTGCCGAATTGACGCAGGCCATGGAGATGATGCGGAACCTTTCCATGGAAATCAATGAAATCCAAAGCATCACCCTCGGCATCAATCTGGATTCATCCCTCAACCCTGTTGAAGCCACGCTGATCTCCGTGAACCAGTCAAGATTCCGGGAAACGTCATGGATCCGGGGGATGCTGGCTTCGAAGACATCCGGGGCAACCGAACTGATGGGCCTGCCATCCCGCATCCATGGCCTGAGTCCCGATAAGCGGCACCCCATCATGTACCACCTTCACAAGGACATCGAAAGCCTGATGAAACCTATCGTGAAGGACCTGTCCGCCGGTCTGCGGAAGTATGCCGGCACACGCGGAAATGTCCTGTTGGCATTGGCTCCTGAAATCAGGTTTCACCTCAGGTTCGCAAGACTGTACCATGCGCTGCGGAAAACGGGCATGCCCGCCTGCCGCCCTGAAATCCTGCCGGTTGGTCGGCGGATCTGCCGCATCCGGGATCTGTACAATATCAATCTGGCGATTCATTTTTGGGACGTGAATCTGAATCCCTCGGAAGAGATCGTCCTCAATGATGCAAACTTCGATGAAAATGGCCGCATCCTGCTCCTGACAGGCCCGAATCGAGGCGGCAAGACGGTCTTCACGGAAGCGATCGGACTGGCGCAAATCCTCTTCCAGGCAGGGGTCTTCGTTCCGGGCGTGAATGCTTCCATGAGTCCTGTCGACTGCATCTTCTCACACTTTCCGGTTGATGAGAACCAGACGGTCGAACTCGGCCGGCTGGGAGAGGAAACGAAACGACTGAACAGCATATTCCAGCACGCATCCCGTCACAGCCTGATCCTGCTCAATGAATCCCTCTCCAGTACGAGCTTCCTGGAAGGGCTCTATATTGCGCAGGATGTCGTGAAATCCATGAGATATATGGAAACCAGGGCGGTTTTCAACACGCACATGCATGAGCTGGCGGGACACTCGGAACAATTCAACCTTGATTCTCGTGCAAAAAGTCGATTTTCGACTTTTTCATGCAAGTTGCATTTTGCGACTTGCATGCATCCGGCGGCAAATGCCGCCTGATGGCACCGAATCACGTGATTTGGTGTGTTGAAGGCACAAAACGTGCCTTCAACATGCAGGATGTCAGAGACATCCTGCATAAAAACTCACAAAAGTGAGTTTTTACACCAGAATCAAACTTGAAACAACCGGAGACAGCCTCGTTGTCAGCCTCGTCACCGGAATCACGGATGGGCGGCGTTCCTTTCGGGTCCAGCCGGGCGCTCCGCTGGGGAAAAGCTATGCGATGGACATCGCCCGGAAATTCGGGATCAGTTTCGAACAGCTTGCCGTGGAAATCGACGCGAGACGATAGGATCAGCTTGGTCAAATCGCCGGAACAAACCATTTGGTTTTGAAAGGAGCAGGATTAAATGGGCATCATCTTTGATCCAAGAAATATGATTTTCAACATGTGCACCAGGGACGGCAGCTATATCGTCAAGGTGCATCCGCGTGGAGAAATAGTGCAGCTATATTGGGGGAAAAAAGTTGAGAACATTATCCCGGAGCACTATGTGCAGGATTCATTCCAGTTCCTATCCCCAAGTCTGGACAAGGACAGTTCTTATTCCCATGGTTCCGTGTTAAGGGAATACCCCAATTACGGGAACTCTGATTTCAGGGTTCCGGCCTATATTGTGAAAAATCCCAATGGGGACACCATTACTGATTTGAAGTACAAGAATCATGCTGTTTTTGCGGGCAAGCCGAAACTTTCGGGTCTTCCGGCCACTTTCTGCAGTGAGGCGGAAAAAGTGGAAACGGTCGATTTCGAGCTTTTTGATGAAGTGGTTGGATTGACGGTGCACCTGTTGTACTCTGTGTTTGACGATTTGAATGTGATTGCGCGTTCAGCCCGTTTTGAGAATACAGGAGACATGGAGTTGAACCTTTTGTCCGCATTGAGTGCGAGTGTTGATTTCAACGGCAGTGAATATGATTTCATGCATCTTGCCGGAAATGTCATGCAGGAGAGGGATATTGCAAGGGAAGCCCTGAGCAGGGGCAGCAGGAGCATTCAAAGCAGGAGGGGAATCAGCAGTCATCAGGCAAACCCGTTTGTCGCCGTCATGGAGAAAAAGGCCGGCGAAGACTATGGGGACGTATATGGCTTCAGCCTTGTCTACAGCGGGAATTTCATTGCCAACATCGAGGTGGACGAGGTTTTGCGCACCCGGGTATCCATGGGGATCAATCCCTTTGATTTCTCCTGGAAACTGGATGCGGGAGAGCAGTTTCAATCGCCAGAATGCCTGATGGCCTATTCGGATAAAGGGCTGAATAAAATGTCCCAATCCTATCATGAGCTTTTCAGGAAACACCTTTTTACAAGCAAATTCAAGAATGTGCGCCGCCCGATTCTCAATAACAACTGGGAAGCAACCATGTTTCGGTTCGATGAAAAGAAAATCATGGATATCATAACGGATGCGGCTGAAGCGGGAATCGAGCTGTTTGTCCTTGACGATGGCTGGTTTGGAAAGCGGGACACAGACAGGTGTTCCCTTGGAGACTGGTATGTGAACAAAGGCAAATTCCCGAATGGCCTGACTCCTGTCATTGAACATGCCAATCAGAAAGGATTGAAATTTGGCCTGTGGTTTGAACCGGAAATGATCTCCCCCGACAGTGACCTTTACAGGAAAAATCCTGATTGGTGCCTGCATGTGCAAAATCGCAGCAGGTCCGAAAGCAGGCATCAGCTGGTATTGGATTTATCCAACCCGGACGTATGCGATTACATAGTCAATACGCTTTCGGGCATTTTATCAAGTCATCACATAGAATATGTAAAATGGGACATGAACAGAAGCATGACTGAAATTGGATCCGAAATGCAATTCCCCGACAGGCAAAAAGAAACGGCACACCGATATGTGCTTGGACTTTACAGCATCATGGAGCATTTGACGACGGGCTTTCCAGACGTTCTTTTTGAAGGCTGTGCTTCCGGCGGCGGACGTTTTGATCCGGGCATCCTCTATTACATGCCGCAGATTTGGACAAGTGACAATACGGATGACGTGCAGAGAATTAAAATCCAATACGGAACAAGCGTCGTATATCCCCCTTCGTCCATGGCGGCTCATGTCACATCCACACATGGAATGTTCGGCGGCAAATGCAACACCACCCTGAAAAGAAAAGCAAACGTGGCAATGGGCGCGAACTTCGGATATGAACTTGATTTCAGCAAATTATCCGATCAGGAAAAGAAGGAAGTGCGGCAACAGATTTCCGTATACAAGGGAATCGCCGACACTGTTCAGTTCGGCGTGTTCCATAGGCTGGAGGACCCCTTCAACACGAACAGGGCAGGCTGGATGTCCGTTTCAGAAGATGGCAGAGAAGCAGTGGCGTTTCATTGCACTTTCAAAAGAACGCCATTTGCCGCATCTCCCAGGCTCAGGCTAAAAGGGCTTGATGCCAAGGCAAGCTATGAGCTGATCAATTACAAGGAGATCTATGACAGAGGATTCGGCATGCCCGGATTCGGGCCGCCTCTTGCCGGATTCGGGGATCCTCTTGCCGGATTCGGGGATCCTCCTGCCGGATTCGGGCCGCCTCCTGCCGCAATCAAGGAGTCGCCAATCTATCGTGGTGATGAATTGATGAATATGGGTCTGGCCATCCCATCCTCCTTCATGGGCGGCGATAACGAGAGCATATTGTGCATATTCAGGAAGATCGAAATGTAAAACAGCACTTGCCACTCCCGCGTCATGTGCTGCGGGCCGGACCCCGCAGAAAGACGCTTCATGATATGATGAAGGCATGCGGACGAACCTGCATGGGAAGAGGCTTGCCTCTATCCCGGCAGATCCCTGGAAGGGAAGCATCATGCGCATCCTGTTGATAGAAGATGATGAGGACATACGGGAAGCGACCGCCTGGCTGCTTCAAAAGCAAAAATACACGGTGGATACCGCAGACAACGGCATTGATGCGCTGGCCCTCCTGCTGACCGGCATTTACGACATCGCCGTCGTCGACTGGATGCTGCCGGGCAAGGACGGTGTTTCCGCCATCAGGGAGGCGCGCGCTGCCGGGATCACGACTCCTGCCCTCATTCTGACCGCCAAAACGGCCATCGGCGACCGGGTGAACGGATTGGATTCCGGTGCCGATGACTACCTCATGAAGCCGTTCGACAGCGAGGAACTTTTCGCCCGAATCCGTGCATTGGCCCGGAGGCGCGCGGATTCCGTCTTCACGGACAGGGTGTTCTATGGAGATTTGCACTACCGGCCATCCGAAAATGAAATTGCATGCAAAGGTGAAACCGTTCGACTCACTAATAAGGAAAATCAGCTGCTGGAGTTGCTGATCCGCAACGCGAACCGTGTCCTTTCCAAGGAATTGCTGCTCGACCGAATCTGGGGGCTGGATACCGATGCGGACTTGAATAGTGTCGAGATTTACGTCCACTACCTGCGGAAAAAGCTGTCAAGCCTTGACACGAACGTAACCCTTACAACCATCCGGGGAATCGGGTACCGTCTGGACATCGGGAAATGATGTGTTCGGACTGATCAAAAAATGTCATGGCTGGAATCGGCTGGAAATGAAAGTGGCGGACTCCTCTGGAAAAGTCATGGCTGGAATCAGCAGGCATTGAAAGGAATCCTTATGCTCAAAAAGGTCAAAAGGCGCCTGGTCATCTACAATGCCGCAGTGCTTGCCGTGGTCTTCCTGTTTTTCTTCGGAGGCACCTGGGTGATGATGCAGCAGGGTTTCATCGCGCAATCCGAGCGTTTTCTGATGCAGCTCGCGCTGACCGGGCAAACTGCGGGACAAGGCTCCATGCTGCCGGGCAATTCCGACGGAGCAGATCGGACCGCCTTGCCCGACTCGTCTGGTCCGCTTGGCGTCTCCGACCCATCCGCATTGTCCGGCTCACCCAGCGGACCCCGCATGCCTGATGAACGGGATCAGCGCATTTCCATCCAATTCGACGCGAATGGAGGACTCCTCCGCTTCAACTCGAGTCGGGAACTCACGGCTGCACAGCAGACGGAATTGCAGACCTACGCATGGAAAGCAGAGGCGAAACGCGGTACTCTTCACATCGCATCAGACTGGTACCGATATGTTGTCAGGCCGGATGATTCCGGCGGCAAAGTGGTCGCACTCATTGACATCAATCGGGAAAAGGCCGTGTTCTCGACCCTGCTGAATGCCTATCTCGTCATCGGTCTTGCAGGCCTGGTGCTGATTCTGTTGAGCAGCCTGTTTCTGACCACGCGCGCCCTTGTGCCCATCAAACAGGCATGGGAAAAACAGGTTCAGTTCGTCGGGGATGCCTCTCATGAATTGCGAACGCCGCTGACCGTCATTTCAACGAATCTGGATGTGGTGACGGAGAGCAGGGAAGAAACGGTGGAATCCCAGATGCATTGGCTGTCGAACATCCGCCGGGCCTATCGCCGCATGGACAGCCTGGTGTCGGACCTGCTTTTTCTCGCCCAGGCCGATTCAGGCAGGCCCATGACGGAACGGCTTCCATTCTCTCTGTCGACGGCAGCCTCGGAAACGATGCAGCAGTTCGATGCCGTCATTTTGAAGCGGCACCTGGAATTTGAACGGCATATCCCGGATGGCCTGCAATACCTGGGAGATGACGCGCGAATCCGGCAGCTCATCTCCCTTCTGCTTGACAATGCCATCAAATATACGCCGGATTCCGGGAAAATCTGTCTGTCGATCCTCTGTGAATCGCACTTTCCCGATAAGGAATTTCACATGCGCAAGGATTTTCAAACGCGGGTTCGCTACGGCCCATATGCCATTCGCATTGCGGACACTGGAGTGGGGATTCCGAAAGTGGAGCAGAAACGCATTTTTGAACGGTTTTACCGTGTCGACAAGGCACGCAGCCGTGAAACAGGCGGAAACGGCTTGGGATTGTCCATTGCGGTCAGCATCGCGCGGGATCACGGAGGCACCATTCGTGTTGACAGCGCTCCGGGCAAAGGCAGCACATTTACCGTCACGTTCCCGGCCCGTGCGATACCGCGCAGATTCCGGCGTGCGCAGTGACCCGGCTGCCGTGATTCCATCGTGCATGATGATAAGATTCCTGCTATACTTTTCGTACCGGGAACCAAATGAAAAAGTACCTCCAGGCCAAAATCCGATCCCGGGAAACGGCCGTTGCGGTACTTTCGCCAGACATGGCGAACAGGCAAGGAGCATTGTCATGAACCACCCTCCCAACGTGATGCTGGTCGGTTTGGGCGCCATTGGCACCATCCATGCCGATCGGCTGCAAAAAGCCCTCCCCGATACCTTCAGCGTACTGATCGATGAAGACCGCAGGATGCGATATGAAAAAGAAGGCATCCATCTGAACGGCAATCCCTGTTTCTTCTCTTTTGTCACTCCGGAAGATGACGTGCCCCCTGCAGACCTGTTTCTTGTCGCCGTGAAGCAGCATCACCTTCTTTCGGCGATGGAACTGATGCGGCCTTTCGTTTCCGAAGACACGACCATTCTGTCGTTGCTCAACGGCATATCAAGCGAGGACATCCTTGCGGATCATTTTCCAGAAGCACAAATCCTTCACGGTTTCTGCGTGGGAACCGACGCCGTGCGCGTTGGCGGCAGGGTCGGCTGCACAAACATCGGCCGCATCGTATTCGGTGAAAAGCATCAGATCATTCCGTCCGAAAATGTCGTTGCGGTATCGCAGCTCTTCGAGCAGGCGGATATTCCGAATGTCGTACCGGATGACATCCTCCGGGAGCAATGGTGGAAATTTTTGATGAACGTGGGCATAAACCAAGTGTCCGCGGTATCCGGCGCCACTTACGGCGATTTCTTCGAAACCCCTGAAATTCTGTCCCGTGCGGTCCTTGCCTCACGCGAGGTCATCGCAGTTGCCCGGCACGAGGGCATAAACCTTACGGAAAAAGACATTGAAAGTTATGTCGCTATCCTGCGCACGCTGACCCCTGGCGGAAAAACATCCATGCTTCAGGACATCGAGGCGAAACGACAGACCGAAGTCGATCTTTTCTCCGGAACCGTCATGGCCCTGGGCCGAAGGCATGGCGTGCCGACGCCGGTCAACGACGAATTGCATCGATTGATTTGCCTGATGCAGCATGAATACGGTGCCGATTGATTTGCCTGATGCAGCGTGAATACGGTGCCGATTGATTTGCCTGAAGCAGCGTGAATACGGTGCCGATTGATTTCACAGTCCTATTTCAGCCATGACAAAAGACGTGCCACCGATGTGTTGGCCACGATCGATTCGGGAATCGCATGCCGTTCCAGCATGGATTTGGCCAGCGAGAGATTTCCGACGTCTTCATGAAAGTGGGCGTCGCTGCTGACGATGAGCCGCGCACCAAGGCGCATGGCGATATTCAGCAGGACATCCATGTTCCGTTCCGCATTTTCGCGAAACGCGGTGGGTCTGAGTGAGGAGTCGTTCACTTCCAGCATTGTGCCGGTATCCACTGCGGCACGGATCAGTTCCTCATAATCCAAGGGAATGCGGCTGTCATCCGGATGTCCCATGATGTCCACGTGCCTGGACTTCATGGCCGAGAACGCCGCTCTGGTGTTATCCCGGACAGAGCCCGGCTGAAAGCAGAGCTGATGCAGGCTCGCGATAACAAGATCCATCGATTCGAGCACTTCGTCCTCCATATCCAGAGTACCGCCATCGTCAAGGATATTGGCCTCGACACCACGCAGCAGCTGCACGCCATGCAGCGTCCGGGGAAGTACTTTCAGATTCTGGAAGTGAAGCAGATGCGTTCCACCGGGCATGGCCGGCGCATGATCCGTGATGGCAATCAGCAGGAGCCCTTTTTTGGATGCCTCTCGTGCGCATTCCGTGATGGTGCTGTAAGCGTGCCCGCTGGAAAGGGTGTGGACATGGCAGTCGCAAACCAGTTGCATATCTCCTCCTGGAAGCATGAAGCGCGCTGATGGGACCGTTGCAGTATAACCCTATTTCCGGTTTTTGTGCAACAGGGGTGACACGCGCTTGTAGACCAGCAGGGTGAGGAATGAAATGACGACGCCCTTGAACAGGTTGAAAGGCACGATGCCATACAGGATTAGGGTTCCCAGACTGTCGATTGCGGGTATCGCAGCCGTTCCCATGCCGATGATGACGTCCAGCGGGAATTTCATGACCGTAACATAGGCGGGAATCAGGAACCAGTAGTTGACGGCGGCGCCAACAGCGGCCATGGTCAGCGTGCCTGACAAAAGGCCAATCTGTGCATGTCGCTTATTTTTCCTCATCCGGTAGATCAGTCCTGCCGGAATCAGAAAGGCAGAACCCACGATGAAGTTCGCGATTTCACCGATGCCGCCGGTTGTGGTGGCCATCAGGAAATGGACGAGGTTCTTCACCAGTTCGATGAGCACGCCCGCAATCGGACCAAGGGCGAATGTGCCCAGAAGCACCGGCAGTTCGCTGATGTCCAGTTTCAGAAATCCCGGCACCAATGGCAGGGCCGTCTCCAGGAACATCAGCCCGACCGCCAAGGCTGACAGGACCCCGATTCCTGCAATGGTGCGTGTTTCAATCCTTTTCATGGTCTCCCCCCTTGGCATCCGCTTCCCGGACAGCCGTTCCTGATTCAATCGTTTTGTTCCGATTCCCGGGCCTCTCCAGGCACAAAAAAACCCTGAAGCATCAACTTCAGGGTTTACGGATCCAATCTCGGGTTCCCCTCGGGGATCCCTTCCCCGCCAGGCGGAGGATTGTTTGTTCTTCTTTCATCCAGACTGTACTGTCGGCTCCGGAATTCAACCGGATCTGCACTTTCGTGCTCGCGGGCTTGCATGACTGCTTACCGCCGGTAGGGTGTTTCACCCATCCCTGAAGAAACTTTGATTCAATTGTATATCCATCGTAGCACATCACTCACGCAATGGCAATCATTTGGGTGAATCCATTTCGGGCTTGTTCATCACGGGCAGCTCGCTCTCCTTGCGTTTCCGGAATTTGTAAAACAAAAGCACCGCTATGGCCAGGCCACTAAGGATGGAAACCATGAAGTACATATCCCGGAAGCCTCCATTCAGGCCTTTTTGAAAGATTCCCTCCAATTGGGGGCGCATCCCTTCGAGCGTATTCAGGTATGCGATGCGCGATGCCTCGAAGGCTCCGGTGATGGCATCACGGATTTCAGTCATTTTCGAAATGGTCTGCTCCAGAAGGGTTCGGCTGGCCGCCATCTTCAGAAGGCCTTCCTCCATGCCTTTGCGGGCGGCGTCCATACCGGCCAGGCCTGAACGCATGCCATCCTGTGCTTTGATCATATCAGCCAGTTTTTGCTCCAGACCGGCTTTCTGTGCCGCCGCAGCATCCCGTTGCGTCTGGAGGGCGAGTATGGCTGCCTCAAGTCCCGGATTCTTTTTGCCAGCCAAACTGAGTTTCTGTCTGGCCAAACCGGCGTCCATTCCGGCCAATGCCTTCGTCAGCCCGTCAATCCCGCTTTGTATGCCCATTTTACCAGTATCCAAATCAGCTATGCTTTTCACGAGCGCTGCCTGTTTGGTTTCGATATCCGTCAGACTGGCCTTCAGATTAACCGCGGCCTTGTCCATTTCGGCAAGACCGGCGTTCAGTCCGTCAATCCCTTTCTGCACCCCGCCGACGGCCGCCTGGATGACTTCAGGGGTGACATTGGTTTTGAACATGTAATCCGCAAGAATTTTCACGCGCTCGACGATGTTTGTGACATCAGCCGATTGCAGGCTGTTCAGAAGGTCCTTCGGCAAAGTGCCTCCACCGGACTTCATGTCAAATGTCTTCCTGTTCCCGCTCATCATCTTGTCGACGTTCAGCATGTCGGCCGGCACTTTTGCAGCCAGGTCCGGGTTCGCCTTGATCTGATCAAGCAGCGGACGCAATTCCTCCACCTGGCGGATTTCCAGTTTTGTGGGAGGAGGCGGCAGCGAGGCCATGAGATTCGTTTGAAGTCCGGCGCCCGCATTGGCCAGGAAGCCAATCATCAGGGCCGGGGAAAGAACTGTGCCGATCGATCGGACCAGAGACAAGGTGGCCAATGCGGAACTGGACTCCTTTTGCGGAACCATGGAAAGGACCATGTAATTCAGCGGCGTGCCCATCGTGAAGCCCATGCCGAGGCCCATCAGGAACAATCCAATCAGCACGGCCGTGACCGTAAGGGTCTGCGTTGCGACAAACGCCAGGAACAGCCCGCCAGCCAGGGTAAAGCTGAATCCGCCGATCAGGATGAACTTCGGACCGAACCGGTCGATGAGCCGTCCGCTGAGAGGCGCCCCGATCCCGGCAAACAAACCGAGGATGGTCACGAAATATCCGCCGGACCCGGTTTTCATCTTCAATGCGTTTTCCGCGAACTGAGGCACGAACACCATGCCCATGAGTGCGACCCCAACCAGGATGGACGCAATGAAAGTGATCACCATATTGCGGTCGGTAAAATACTTAAGCGAAATGATCGGATCTGCCGCACGTTTTTCCACGAAGATGAATACCGGAACAAGCAGCAGGAACAGCAGAAGGAACGCGTAAACCCTGAGGCTTCCGACTGAGTTCGCAAAGTCGAAGAACTTCACATTGGTCAATCCGTACATCAGCGACAGAATCATGCCGCTAAGCACCATTGAGCCTGGAATGTCCATCTTCTTCACCGGGCCCTCGTTCTTGTGGTTTTCCAAGGTCAGCAGGGCGCCGACCAGGATGAACAGGCTGATGGGCACGTTGATCAGGAAGAGCCAATGCCAGCCAGTATTGCCGGCCACGCCGAGAATGGCGCTGCCCGCCGATGAACCCAATATGTTCGCGATGCCGTAGACACCGCCGACAAGGCCAAGTGCCATCCCGCGTTTTTCCGGCGGGAAGGTGGTACCGATTTCCGCCGTGACGATGGGCATGATGCCGCCGCCGCCAAGCGCCTGAACGACGCGTCCGACAAGAAGCATCGAAAACCCGCCCCACGAGGCGGATAACGAACATATCAGGGAACCGAGTCCGAACAGCGTTATGCTGATGATGTACATCACTTTTCGTCCGTACCGGTCGGCCAGTTTTCCGGAGATCGGGATGGAAGTCGCATAGGCCAGTGTAAAAATGGTGATCATCCAGATGCCGGTTGTCTCATTGACACCGAGTTGGTTCTGGATGACGCCGCGGGCCGGTGACACGATGCCGGTATCCAAAGCGCCCATGAAAAGGCCCAATAGATAAAGGACAAGGATCATCCCCAGGTTTTTCGGCTTCGTTTCCGTCAATGTGTTTCCCGTCTGTCCTGATGCTTTCTTGCTGTTTATCATTTCTGGGCCCCCTTTTGTCCTTCCGTCATTCATGTCCGGTTCCTTGCCATGCAGCCTGTCCTATCTGTCTATTCATGCCATTCCATATTCCCATCATGGTGTCACAATGTGAACATTGTTCATTTTGAAGTGAAAAAAAAGCGAAAAACTCATTTTGATCCAGCGCAGCCTTTCAGTACACCGCTAATGGCCGGCGCGATCTGCAGGAACTGAAAACCCGGTTCCGGCGCATAGCTGAGAAAAAGCCTTGCAATCAGATCCGCGCAGAACTCATTTTGTTCCGAACCAATGCAGGCATCAATCCGTTCCGAAAGCTGATGCCTGTAGTCATGCCTGCGACACCGCACACGCACCTGATCGGCTGATTTGCCTGAAGCCATGCTCATCTGCACCCAAGTCCCATGAAAACCGACAATGAACCCCTGAAGGAGACCAAAAATCGATTCCAGCTTGTCCATTGGTTCATGGCCGCTTCTGTTTGACTGATCCATGCACCGCAGGATGACGTTCCAGTCATCCACGACGATTTCGGCGACAATCTCTTCTTTGGAGTGGTAGTAATTATAGATGGTACCCATTCCAATGCCGCACTTGCCCGCCACCGCACGAATATTCAGGTTTTCATATCCTTCATCCGCCATCATCTGCCGCGTGATCCGGCAGATATCTTCCTTCACATGGGTCAGGATTTTC